>JAYVNR010000119.1:0-6116 GCA_043758305.1 Pedobacter sp.
TCTGAAGAACAGCGTGAAATAAGAATAGGCCAGCTTGTGCGGGAACAAGTTAGAAAAGCCAGTGGCCAATCGCCTTCAACCCCGGATACATTTACTGCCGGGATAGATGTGCCAGGCAAAAGCGGCGCTGCCGAGGGGAAATTTTATTTTAACAATGCAATTGCATTAAGCCAGGGGTTTACAGATTTTAAAAAGCGGTGGGGAAACCGCAAGCTTGAAGATAACTGGCGGCGAAGCAGCAAAAGCGCTGCCGAGGTACTTGCCATGGCTAATGTAGACCCTGATGCGGCAAGCCTATCCAAAAGCAACTTGAGCGCTAATTTGAGTATTGAAGATTTAACAAAGCGCTATCATGACAATATCCCTTTAACGCCTGCGCAAATGCAGCAATCAAAGGAAAAAATCATAAATGCCTATTATGATGTTGCCGGGTTTTATAAAGATGAGCTAAAAGATAATGTGGAGGCGATAAAAATTTACAAGCAATTGTTGGCTAAGTATCCAGATAATAGTAACCTTGCTGCTATTTATTACAACTTATTCCGCATTTATTCAGAAACAAATCAATCACAAGCAGAGGAATATCGAAATTTGGTAATAAGCCGCTTCCCGGGCTCAAGTTATGCTAAGGTGTTGCAGAACCCAGGAGTCAGCCCAAAACCTGATAATGCAGAAGTAGCCTCAATAACTGCTTACAATGGGGTTTACTCTCTATATGTTCAACGCAAATATGATGATGTTATAAAAGGCATTGCCCAGGCAGGCGCACAATTTGGCAAAAACCCGTTTTCATCCCAATTTGCTTATTTAAACGCTCTTGCAGTGGGCAGGACCCAAAAACTTAATGTGCTTGAGCAATCTTTAAATCAGTTAGTTGCTGCGTACCCGGATGATAAACTGATAACGCCCCTGGTAAAACAGCATTTGGAATACATTGCTGCCAATCGTGAGTCTATGGAACGCCGCACTTTTGCTATTATAGACTTTGACCCTAACGAGCCAAGGTTTGTAACAGAGCCCTCAACAGTGGCACAACAACAACTTTCTAACCAGCTGGTGGCTAAACCTTTGGCAACCAAAAATGCGCAGAGCCCTCCTGTCAGCAATGCTCCGGTGATACAAAATGCAGATCCCGACAGGCCAGCAGCTGCAACAGCTAACAGCATGTTCAGCCTTCCAGATTCGGCAGAATATTACTTTGTTGTAAATGTTGCAGATGCACGCACAAACCTAAGTTCTTCAAGATTTGGAATTGGCCAGTTTAACCGGGCGAATTTTTCGCAGCAGCAAATAAAACATCAGTTAATAGAAGTTGGAAATGAGAATCAGCTGATATTTGTAGGATCATTTACAAGCTTAAGCTCTGTGAAAGCTTATGAACAGAGCATTGCGCCTTTAATGCCCAGCATCATGAAAGTTCCAGCCGCAAAATATAATACCTTTGTGATCACAAAAACAGGTTTGGAAAAGCTTGTCGACAAAGGCCTGATCAGCACCTATCTTGATTTTTACAGGCAGCACTAATTTATGCAGCAAAAAAAAAACCTGTTAACAAAAGACGACCTCGCTCGCTATACCATCCGTTTTTGGAAAATTGTTATAGGATGCCTTGCCTTTGCCATTATCCTGCTATTTAGCATTGGGCTGGGCCTTTTTGGCAAATTGCCATCTGCTAGCGAGCTTGAGCACCCTAAAAGCAACCAGGCTTCAGAAGTATTATCTGCCGATGGAGGCTCTCTCGGCACTTATTTTGCCCAAAATCGCACCAGCGTAAATTACGACCAAATATCGCCCAATGTTATAAATGCTCTGGTGGCTACAGAAGATAAACGATTTTACGATCATTCGGGGATTGATTTCAGAAGGAACATCACCAGCCCGCTATACTTGCTGATAGGCAAAAAACAAGGCGGCAGCACCATTACCCAACAGCTTGCGCTCAATATGTTTTCTAAAGAAGGAAGGTCTAAAGATGTTGCAAAGCGGATTATACAAAAACTGCAGGAATGGATTTTAGCCGTAAAACTTGAGCGCAATTATACCAAAGAAGAAATTATAACCATGTACCTAAACACAGTAGATTTTGGTGCATACAACGTTTTTGGAATCAAGCAGGCATCTTTAACCTATTTTAATGTTCTTCCAGATAAACTGGAGCCTCAGCAGGCAGCTTTATTAATGGGCATGCTAAAAGGGCCAACTCAATATTCGCCTATAAATTATCCAGAAAAGGCACTTGCCCGGCGCAACCTATTGCTGGAAAACATGCACGATTCCGGTTATTTGAGCGATGCTCAGGCTACTGAGCTAAAGCAAACCCCTCTTGGGCTAAAATTTAAGCCCGCAGAGAGCAAAGTTGGCCATGCAGCATATTTTAGGGCAGTATTAAAAAAAGACATCCAGCGTATTTTTGAAGAGCAATCTATACAGAAAGCTGATGGCACACCGTATGATCTTGATAGGGATGGCCTAAAAATTTATACAACCATTGATTCAAAAATGCAGGATTATGCTGAAAGTGCGCAGAGCGAATACCTCAAAAGCCTTCAGCACCAGTTTAACCGTCAGTGGGGCCGCCGCGATCCGTTTAAAAACGATAAAACCCTGCAAATGCTATTGGATCAGGGCATGCAGCGGTCAGACCGTTATCAGCAGCTTAAGCTGGAAGGAAAATCTGAAGAAGATATAAGGGCCAATTTTAACCAGGCGGCAAAAATGAAAATTTTTAGCTGGCGGGGCGATATAGACACACTAATGCGGCCTATAGATTCTGTAAAATATTACAAGCTATTATTGCGCAATGCTGTAATGTCAATGGAACCTAAAACCGGCTATGTAAAAGCTTGGGTTGGTGGAGATAGCTTTGAATATTTTAAATACGATCAGGTTAAAACAGGCACCCGGCAGGTTGGCTCAACTGCAAAGCCATTCACCTATGCTGTAGCTATAAACAATGGCATTTCTCCCTGCCTCCAGGTGCCAAATGAGCCTGTTACCATAACCGAGTACGGCCAATCATGGACACCAAATGCTTACAAGCCCATTCCGGGATATCTTACCCTAACCCGAGCTCTAGCTAATTCGCAAAATTATATTACCGCCTATGTAATGAAAGAAGTTGGAGCTACCGCCGTAGCCACGCAAATAAAAAAGCTTGGCATAACCAGCCCGGTACAGGCAGTCCCATCTATTTGCCTCGGCACATTCGATGCTTCGTTATATGATATGGTTGGGGCATATTCAACGTTTGTAAACCATGGCGTTTGGCGTGAGCCTACATACCTGTTGCGCATTGAAGATAAAAACGGCATAATTATTTACGATCATAAGCCTAAAGCGCCATCGGTAGCGCTTAACCCGCAAACGGCTTACGTAATGACCCAAATGCTAAAGCAGGTAGTTATACAAGGCACTGCGATGCGGTTGCGAGGCCCACGTTACCGCATACTTAATCCTGTTGGCGGCAAAACCGGCACTACGCAAAATAATTCGGATGGCTGGTTTATTGGCATAACTCCCGAACTAGTTACTGGCGTGTGGACAGGTTGCGAAGACCGGGCTATTCATTTTGCATCTACCGATGATGGCGAAGGAGCCAACTCGGCATTGCCCGTATTTGCGCTTTTTATGAAGAAGGTATACGCTGATAAATCATTGCGATATAGCAAAGGAGATTTTGAGCCACCAGCCGGAGGCGTAAATATCACGCTTGATTGCAGCGCTTACGGCCCTGCTAAACGAGATACTTCACAAACTCCAGCGGAAACGGGCATTCAATAGCAGCCTTTATACCAGGTTATGGCAGTGTTCGATCATCGTGCAGCAATTAAAAATATCCCCTCAAAGCCGGGCGTTTACCAATACTGGGACGAGTTAGGCGAACTGATTTACATCGGCAAAGCCAAAAACCTGAAAAATCGCGTTAGCAGCTATTTCAACAAAGACAATTACAAAGTAAACGCTAAAACCCGGGTGCTGGTTGGCAAGATCAGGAACATCACTTTCACCATTGTTGATACCGAGATTGATGCCTGGCTGCTGGAAAATAGCCTGATAAAAAAACATCAGCCACGCTACAACGTGCTGTTAAAGGATGATAAAACTTATCCCTGGATTATCATAAAAGGCGAACGCTATCCGCGGATATTTTGGACGAGGCGCATTATCAAAGACGGCTCTAAATATTACGGGCCTTATGCTTCTATCAGCATGATGCACGCCATACTGGATATGATCAAAGAAATCTATCCGCTGCGCACCTGCAACCTTCCTTTAACGCCGGAAAATATTAACGCTGGTAAATTTAGAGTTTGCCTTGAATACCAGATCGGCAACTGTAAAGGCCCTTGTCAGGATTTTCAGCCCGAAGCTGATTATGACTATAATATTGAAGACATTAAATGCATTTTGAATGGCAAAACCAACCAGGTTATCCGTCAGCTAAGGGAGCGTCTTGAAAAAGCTTCGATAGATTTAAATTTTGAGCTTGCACATAAATTAAAACGGCAATATGATCTTTTAGACCGTTATCAAAGCAAATCCACCATTGTAAATTCATCCATTACAAACGTAGATGTATTCAGCATTGCTTCGGATGAGCGGCACGCATTTGTCAACTTCCTGAAAGTAATGAATGGCACCGTAATACAAACTCAAACCCTGGAGATAAAAAAGCGCCTTGACGAAACAGATGAGGAATTGCTGAGCATAGCCATTTCAGAATTCAGGACCCGGTTTAACAGCACATCAAAAGAAATTATAGTGCCATTTGAGCTGGAACTTGATAGCGCCGGCATCAGGTTTACTGTGCCCAAGCTTGGGGAAAAGAAAAAATTGCTGGAACTTTCTCAAAAGAATGTGGTTTTCTTCCGTCGCGATAAGCTTGACCAGTACGAAAAGCTGAACCCGGAAACCAAAACAGAGCGCATTTTAACGCAAATGATGAAAGATTTGCGGATGAACCAGTTGCCCCGGCATATTGAATGTTTTGACAACTCCAATTTTCAGGGGAAATACCCGGTATCGGCTATTGTGGTATTTAAAGATGCCCGTCCGTCTAAAAAAGACTATCGCCACTTTAATGTTAAAACGGTGGAAGGGCCCAACGACTTTGCCACTATGGAAGAAGCAGTTTTGAGGCGTTACAGAAGGATGCTTGAGGAAGGGGGAGCGCTGCCGCAGCTGATTGTTATCGATGGCGGCAAAGGGCAGCTATCGTCGGCAGTTAAAAGTCTCAAAACACTGGGCATTGAAAAGCAGGTAACAATTATTGGCATCGCCAAGCGGCTGGAAGAGATATTTTATCCCGAGGATCCGTATCCGATGTATTTAGACAAACGCTCGGAAAGCCTCAAGATCATACAGCAGTTACGCGATGAGGCGCACCGGTTCGGCATTACATTCCATCGTAAAAAGCGGGACAAAGGTACGCTGGTTACCGAGCTTTCGGGCATTACGGGCATTGGCAAAACCACTTCAGAAAAATTGCTGCAACAGTTTAAGTCTGTAAAGAAGGTGCGTGAAGCCAATGAAGAAGAGCTTTCCCAGGTTTTGAACCGTAAGCAAACAATGGCGCTGCTGGAGTATTTTGGCAAGGCCGATAAAACAGAATCTGCCCCGCCGAATTGAAAATAAGGGGCAGAGATTGCCCGTTGCCACCCGGCAAATAATTTCCAGACCTTTGTTTTTCTGGCAATAGCCAAGGAGCAGGATTCCTCAAAAATGATTAAATTTCACGCTTTAATGAGCGAGCGTAAATGAATTCCTTTCAGGTAGAAAACAACGTACAAGCCTTAATTCAAAATTTTAACAAAGAAACGTTCATATACGACTTTCTGTTGGCTTACGATACGCCAAAGTCCATCGTTAAAAAATTGCGTGACCTTGCGCTAAACCTTTCCAAAATAGAAGGAGAGCTTTTATGGAAAAAGAAGCTGTTCTTCAAAGTGGCAGGCAATGCCGACTTGCACCTGCTGATAGACGGCATAAAAACCGAAGAACGCATAACCGGCCACTCGCCACGGTTCCTGATCGTTACCGATTACGCTCAACTACTGGCAATTGATACCAAAACACAAGATAGTTTAGACATCAGCTTTGCCGACCTGCCTAAACAT
>JAYVNR010000120.1:0-6077 GCA_043758305.1 Pedobacter sp.
GCCATTTTCTGTAAGTGTATTGAAATTGTCATGGTAGTTTGGAGCCAGGTCAAATTTAACACCTTTATAGTTTACTCCGTTGGCAATAAGATCATCAAACTGGGTTTTGGCTAAAGTATAATTAGCGTTGTCTCCCTCGTTGCCCATGTAAACCAATGTTTTAGCATAATATGCTTTCGCAGCCCATTTGTTTGGCCGTCCTGGATCAGCCTGAGTTGCAGGAAGATTATCCATAGCAAATTTTAAATCTGCGGCAATTTTAGGCCAGATGTCTATATAATTTCCGCTTGCATCGGCATTCGGCACACGTGGATCAGTTGCTGTTTCATCTATAAAAGGCACATTCTTAAACAACCGCTTCAGCATAAAATAGTAATGCCCGCGAAGGAAACGTGTTTCAGCTGCAATTTGAGTTTTTTCTGCATCTGTAAGGCCCGTAGCCACAGTTGGCAATTTCTGTAAAATTAAATTGCAACGGAATATTGCATCATAATAGAACAGGAAGAAATCGCTCACTGAACTGTTTCCTGCTGTTACTCCATATTTCTGGATTTCGATCATCTGGGGCTGATCCCCATTGCTGGAACCTTTATGGGCTTCGCCGCCACGTATGCTTCCAAATAAAAGCTGACCAGGGCCACGTCCCATAGCGCCCACACCATTCAAAGTCGAGTATGCGCCTATTAAAGCCTGCCTGATACCTGCAGGGGTGCTTAAAACATCTTCCGCAAAAGCTCCCACCGGGGGCTGGTCTAAGAAGGTTTCTTTGTTACAAGATACTATTGTACCGCATAATGCTAATGCAAGCATTACTGAAGAAATTTTTTTCATATTGATTTTCTTAAATATCATCCTAATTATAAGCCAAAACTAATCCCGAACAACACTTGCTTTGGTGTTGGCAAAGTGTTGTTGATTACACCAAGCGATGTATCAGATGTTCCGTTAAGGTTTGCATCAGGGTCTAATACAGTTGCTTTGGTAACAGTAAATAAATTTTGTGCCTGTACATACACTCTCATCCTGTCGAGCTTTACTTTGCTTACCAGCGATTTTGGAAGTGTATAGCCTAGTTGCAAGGTTTTTAGCCTTAAGTATGATGCATCTTCAACATAATAATTGGTCACGTTTATGTTTGAATAGGTATCAAGCAGGTCAAGCTTAGGCAGCTTAGCACTGTTGCCTAATTCCGGAGTCCAGGATTCATACAGCATACGTGAGCTTCTGTTAAACTGGAATGTATTAAAGTCTGTATTATAACGGCTTAGATTGAAAATCTGTCCGCCTTTGTTCCAGAATAAAAATCCACTGAAATCGAAATTCTTATAGCCCAAAGTTAAATTCATGCCACTTTGAAAATCAGGGTGCGGGCTTCCGATAAACGTACGGTCGTTTGCATTGATCACACCATCGCCGTTTACATCGCTGATTTTCCAGCGTCCAACTGCCGGTGGAATCCATGGAGTAGTTGTTCCGCTAGGATTGTATTTGGCATTATAAGCAGTAACTTCTGCCTGGCTATTGAAAAAACCGTCTAACTGGTATCCGTAAAATGCTCCAATAGGGTGGCCAACTGATGTTAAGCTTGGGCTGCCGTTTAAACGTGTGCCAGCGCCAGCAATAGTTGCTAATGGGTTATCTAACACCCTGGTAACATTGTTTTTGTATTTGGAAAAGCTAAGGCCAACTTCATAACGGAAACCATCAATAATATTCCCACGTTTGGTTAAGCCAATATCCACTCCTTTATTAGTCATATCGCCGGCATTGATAAAAGGCTGTGTAGCTAATGTACCTGTGCCTGGCGCCTGATTTTGTACAAGAAGGTCTTTAGTTTGTTTATTATAAACTTCAATAGTGAAATCTACAGAGCGATCAAATAAAGAGGCATCCAAGCCAATATTTGTAGTGCGGTTCTCTTCCCATTTTGCATTCGGGTTGCCTACACGGCTTAAGGTATAGCTATCTGCTTTTGCTGTATTGGAACCTGTAATAGGATATCCCTGACCTATATCAGCAGAATACACATAATACTGGTTTTCGTTAGATAAGCCGCTCTGGTTGCCAATTACACCATAACTTGCACGTAGCTTTAAATCGCTGATCCAGCTAACATCTTTCATGAAATTCTCGCCAGATACACGCCATCCAATTGCAGCAGCAGGGAAATAACCAGCCCTGTTGTTTTTTCCAAATCTGGAAGATTCATCACGGCGAAGGGTTGCGTTAAACAAATATTTATCGTCAAAAGAATAATCCAAACGAGTAAACAGAGAGAATAAAGTATTTCTCCTGAAAGTCCCTGAATTGCTTTGAGTGCCCTGGCCGGCATTGATTACCTGCGCATTAGGATTGCTTTCTAATACTGGCGACAAGCCTAAACGTGTTGCGCTAAGATCTTCAGCATACGTTTTGATAGATTCAGAACCCACCAGGAATTTAAGGGCGTGCTTTTCAGCAAGAGTAGTAGAATAATTCAGGGTGTTAGAAAAAGTCCAGGTGTTGCTGAAATTTGAATTGTATAGTATTGAGTTTGCTGTTGTATTCTCAGCATGTTCGTACGTCACGGGCGTGATATCTTTTATCCTTCTGGAAGAATAATCAATACCAAAAGATGAACGTGCGGTCAGTCCCTTTAACAAATCTACTTCGCCGAATGCATTGCCAAAAATGCCATAGTTGGCATTATTGTCAAACCGGTTTCGCCATGATTCTGTAACCTGGTTCCTGCCTGGAGCATTTGTAGAAACAAGCTGTGGAGCAGCACTGCTGGCAGGATTGCCCATAATATCATAAACAGGAATTAGCGGTGATAAAAGCCATGCTACCTGTGGGCCTGCGCCGCCTGGGCTGCCATCGCCCTTTGTATTTGCATACGCCAACTGAACATTTTCGCCCATTCTTATGCTCTTCTTTACTTTGAAGGTAGAATTTGCCCTTACAGTATAACGATCAAACAAATTTGTTACCGCAGCAGTATTTTGCTGATTGAAAGTATTGAGGCTTAAAGAATAATTGCCATTTTCAGACCCGCCGCTGGCACCAACCTGCAGGCTTTTTACCGGAGCTGGGTTATAAATTTCTTCAAACCATTTGGTATCGGCAGATTTTACTATCTGGTGTGTAGACAGGCTATAGCCTGCCGGATCAACTAAAGCCGCAAATTGTGCCGGGTTAGTAATTTTTAATGCTTCTAAAGCTGCGCCGCCTAAATTGGCGCCATTGTTCCTTACCAGGATATATTCCGGAGTTACAGGTGTGGCGCCAGAGCCGTACTGATCGTGTTTCCAGCTTGCGCCGCCTACAGTGTAAGCCGGATTGCCAGAAGACTCAAATGCTCCCTGAAGTTCTTTCCAGTATAACTGGCCAAACTCTGCGGCATTCAATACATTCGGGAAACTGCTTTTGCTTACATAGTTAGTACCGTAATAAGAATCTACGGTAATTTTTGCAGCACCTGATTTACCTTGTTTAGTAGTAATGATAACTACGCCGTTTGCAGCACGTGCTCCATAGATAGAAGCAGCAGCAGCATCTTTCAATACCTGCACAGATTCTATATCGTTAGGATTTAAATTGTCAATTGCAGAAGTTGTGTTTGCTGCGCTTGATCCTGCAGTAGCTGTATTAGCTGATACTGGCACTCCATCAATCACATATAAAGGTTCAGAGCCCGCAAAAGAGCCAAAGCCACGCACACGCACTTTTGCGCTTCCGCCTAAGCTGCCATCGCCGCTTACGGTAACGCCCGGCGACCGGCCTTGCAACTGGCTGGTTACGTTGCCTGTTGGGGCAGAAAGAAGATCTTTGGTATTAACAATACTTACAGAGCCAAGAATATCTTTCTTTTGCTCTGTGGCATAACCAGTTACAACAACTTCATTTAAAGCTTGTGCACTTTCTGCTAATACAACATTTATGGTAGTTGCACCGCTAAAGTCCTTCTCTTGCGATGTAAAACCAACATAAGTAAAAACTAGCGTGCCGTTTGCAGCAGTTGTATTGATACGATATGTACCGTCTATTCCAGTTGTTGTGCCCTGGCCTGTAGTGCCTTTCACATTAACAGAAACGCCCGGCAAGGGAAGCCCCTTGTCATCTGTAACCTTACCACGTACATCAACACGGTTTAAAACTGTGCGTGTATTTTTTGATAAAACGGCGCTATTCCCGTTCCCTGACGCTTGCACGTTGAAAATAACGAAACTCATAGCCAGCATAGATGCCAGCCATTTTTTATTCCGCAAGTAGAATTGTAGAGGTTTCACTTTCATATTTGTATTTATTATTGGTTAGCATTACTATGTACTCATTTAAGCAAAATGAATACAGTCAAAAAATGCACAAAAAATGCATCAACATTGCAGCAAAATAATTTCCGGACAAAGAAATTTTATCAGTATAGATTAATAATTGGTTAGTATATTAATTACTATGAAAACTTGTAAAATGAATTTATAAGATTTTATCAAAATTGGCTAGCGGCATAGACAGAAGATAGCAATTGGTTAAAAACTATCCTGTTCTGTCCTGTTTCACAGTCCGAAGGTAGCACAAAATGATTTTATTGGAATACAAAAATTACAAACTAAGTTACTTTTTACTTAAAAGTAATTAAAACGGTCAATTATTGTAATTTTCAAAAATTAAGTCGAAAAATTCTATACTTTTTGCAATTTTAGTATTATTTGGGTCAAGACTAATTGTTTGATCTTATTATTAAAGTGGATCTATAACGTAACAATTATGTTTCTTTAGCCCTGCATTAGCATTAAACGCAAAAAAACCATAGGAAACAGCCTCAGCTGTATCCTATGGTTAGATAAAAAATTTAGTGCTAAAAGTATCCTAGTAATTAGGGTTTTGCTTTAATGTTGGAGCGCCATCCTTAAAACTGTTATTTACTGCGGTTTGAGGGATAGGCATTAATTCGTCCTTGCTACGGCTATATAAAGCTCCTTGCAAATATGCACGCAAGCCACCTTCAAATTTGATGTAATTATTTAGTTCTTTAACATCCGTTGCTCCGCCATCTGCATTGCCAAATCGTATAACATCATAACCACGATGCCCTTCAAGGCCCAGCTCTAATGTGCGTTCAAATAATATTGCCTCTAAAGCTGCAGGTTTAGTAGCAAAAGCGGCTGAACCAAGAGGGTATAATCCCACTTTATAATTGGCAGCATTGGTTACACCATCTGCTTTTTTTACCCAATTGTCTTTGCTTGCAGTGTTATTAGCCATACGGTTGCGCACCTGGTTAACATACCCACGTGCATTTTCAAGGCTTCCTGCACGTGCTTCAAGCTCTGCTCCCATTAATAATACATCAGCAAAACGGATGATTGGTATATTAAGGGCATTGGTTGAGCCAGTAGAAAATGTTCCTGACTGTGATTTATAAGTAAACTGTTTCTGGCTCAAATAAGGGCTCGCATCTGCGACAGAACGTACCCATGCTGGATTAAAATCGCCAAAATCAAGGTAAGGGATTCCACGGCGACCAACGCTCCAGTCTAAACGCGGATCAAGCAGTCCTGCATCGGGAGTAAAAGCTGATCCGGTGGCTACGCCATCATCGCTTTTAACGCCACTGGCATTTCTTGCAGCATCATCAAAAATTGGCAAACCATTAGCGTCTACCCTGAAGTGGTTTACAAACCATTGGGTTGGATTGAAAAATCCAAAGCCTGAACATAAGCATGGCCCTGTTCCTGGCTGAGCTCCGGTATACTGGATGCCCTGATTTCCGTTAGCTGTGCCATTTGTGCTGCCATCATTTATGGCATGTTGCACACCCCAAACCCACTCGGCATGATTTTCTTTTGCAGCATTAAAATTATCATGATAATTTGGCAGAAGGGCATATTTTACATTCTGATCTGTAACGCCATTGTTGATAACATTTGTTATTACTGGTAAAGCCTCCGCAAATTTTCCCTGATAAAGCAAAACTTTGCCATAATAAGCCTCAGCCGCCCATTTATTCGGCCTTCCGGCTTCTGACTGTGTTGCAGGCAGGTTTTTACGGGCAAAATCAAAATCAGCAGCAATCTGTGGCCATATGTCAACATAAT
>JAYVNR010000121.1:0-6033 GCA_043758305.1 Pedobacter sp.
TTCAAAATTGCAAATGCTCTCGTATCGGTCATCCCAAAAATCGGCAGAAATATTCTTAGTATCTTTTATATCCGCACGGTTCTCTTTTAGTATCAGTTCGGGATGTACCTTACAAATCAGCACGTTTTCATAATGAGAGCGGTTATGTATGCCTATCCGCCCTTTTTCTGGCAAGGCTTTGTAATGGCGCCATAAAAAGTCGTGCTCATAATCTTCAGATGCGGGCTGCTTGAAACTAAAAACCTGACATCCTTGTGGGTTTAAGCCGCTCATAACGTGCGCTATAGCACTGTCTTTGCCAGCTGCATCCATTGCCTGGAAAATAATCAGCAACGAATGCTGGTTGTTAGCATACAGCAATTGCTGCAGATCAATTAGCTCTGCCTTCAATTTTTCAAGTTCTTCTACAGCAGATTCTTTCTCAAAACTATCTGTATAAGCTGTATCATGATCTTTTAGCTTGAAGGAACCTTTGGTACCAGCTTTAATTTTGTCTATTTCTATTTGCATTTAAAGATTATTTATATTGCCGAACTTTTTGTGATTTACATGCGTTATCATTGCTGTTTTGCAAGATTGCTGCTAATTTCTAAAGATATTTGCAGCCCCCAAGCTTCCATAATTTATGTTTAAAGAGATAAGAAACCGGCCCATTCGCATTGTTGTTATTAGCATATATTTTATCATCGTTTTTTTCTGCCTGCTTGAGCTTAACTTTTTATGGCTGTTTGGCTATTCTGTAACTAAAAAAGATATAGAAACCCCATCTATGCGCATTGCCTCAGAAGTTTATACTGCCGATGGCAAACTAATTGGCCGATATTACAAAGAAAACCGATCTCCTGTAGAATATAAAAAAATATCTCCAAGCGTAATCAATGCTCTGGTAGCAACCGAAGATGTACGTTTCTTCAAGCACAGTGGCATAGACCTTATCTCCGTTGCATCAAGCATGGTTTCTACAGCTTCGGGGGATAAACGAGGAGGCAGCACAATTACCCAACAGCTTGCAAAAAATCTCTATCGAACACGCTACAACAAATCTCAGGGATTTATCAAGTATATACCATTGATCCGCACAATTGTTTACAAGTTAAAAGAATGGAGCACTGCAATAAAGCTTGAACAGCATTATTCAAAACAGCAAATTTTAACACTGTATTTAAATACTGTGCCTTTTGGCAATAATACCTACGGCATAAAAACAGCTTCTAAAAACTACTTCAATAAAGAACCAGATCAACTGCGCACAGAGGAATCTGCTATGCTGATAGGGATGCTGAAAGGAACATCCAATTACAATCCCATTAAAAACCCTAAAAAAGCATTGGCAAGGCGCAATGTGGTATTGTCGCAAATGGCCAAATACAACTATATAAACAAAAACGAATTTAAAGCCGATACGCTTATCCCTATCATGCTCTCTCAGGGAACAGACGATAATGATAGCCAGGGCGACTCGTATTTGCGATCTGCCGTTGCACGTTATTTAGAGAAATGGTGCACAGATAATAATTATGATTTATATGAAGACGGGCTTAAAATTTATACCACAATAGATTCCAAGCTCCAAAAATATGCAGAGGAGGCTGTTTCTGAACAAATGCGCATTCTTCAAAATACGTTTAATGAAGCATGGGGAGATCAAAATCCGTGGCGGGATTCCAAGGGGGTGGAAGTTCCTGATTTTATAGAGAAAGCAGTGAAGCACCTTCCGCTATATGCAGCGCTACAAGCCCGGTATAAAAATAATACAGACTCAATAAATACATGGCTTAACAGAAAAAAAAAGATGCGCATCTTTAGCTGGAAAGGCGAAAAGGAAGTAGATTATTCCACCTTAGACTCAATAAAATATTACGCAAAACTGCTAAATACCGGGATGATGACCCTTGAGCCAAGTACCGGAAAAATTAAGGTTTGGGTTGGGGGCATTGATGCCAAGTATTTTAAATACGACCACGTAAATCAGTCTAAAAGGCAAGCCGGATCAACTTTCAAGCCCTTCGCATACCTTGCAGCATTAGAAAGCGGTATGTCTCCATGCGATAAATTCATAGACAAACCCGTGCAAATAGCTTATCAGGAAAATGGCAAAACTGAATATTGGGAGCCAAATAACGCAGATTTTAATTTCTCTGGCCGGGAGATGTCTCTTAGATGGGCGATGGGAAAGTCTGTAAATTCAATCACAGCGCAGGTAACAGAAAAAGTAGGCTGGGACAATGTAGTGAAATACGCTCACGCATGTGGAATTGAAAGCCCGTTAAAATCGGTGCCATCAGTTAGTTTGGGGCCAAATGATGTATCTGTATTTGAGATGGTGCGCTCATATGGAACGTTCCTCAATAAAGGTATCCGCACAGAAGCGATACTGGTTGATAAAATAACCGATAGGGATGGCAGCATGATTGCTACTTTTAAACCCAAGGTTGAGCGGGCACTAAGCGAAGAAATCGCATGGTTAATGCTTTATATGTTCCGTGGCGGTATGGACGAGCCAGACGGCACATCCCAATCTTTATGGGAATGGGACCTCTGGAAAAAAAACAATCAGATTGGAGGCAAAACTGGCACATCATCTGACTATGTGGATGGCTGGTACATGGGGATAACTAAAGACCTCGTTACTGGGGTTTGGGTTGGCTGCGATGACAGGAGCATACACTTCAGAACCTCAGGAACAGGCGAGGGAGCCCATACTGCGCTGCCTATATTTGGCAAGTTTATGGAGAAAGTGTATCACGATCCCACCACCGGCATCACTTATGGTCCATTTCCAAAACCTGCTATCAAAATAGAAAGAGAATATAATTGTCCAACCCCGCGATATTACGCTTCCGATACAACTTCATCCGACAGTTCTATTGTGGATTCGCTAAATTTATTGCAAGCTCCACAGGAAAAGGCAGGAGCGACAGATGCCGAGCCTAATTTGCCTCCCAAAACCGATCCAACGCCCGATCCTGCAGAAAAGGCGCCGGCTGAAACTAAGGAAGTACCAGTAGTGCCCGAAGAAATGAAAACCCGAAAAGAACTCAGGAAAGAAGCACGCGATTTAAAGAGGGGTTTAAATAATTAACTGATTTTCATTTTATTTTCATATCGTTGTTATATAATCGCAAAACAAAACCAAATGCTTATATTTTAAGTATTTACTATACATAAATAAAACTTGCATGGAAAATTTTCACGTTTGTGGCAATAAGCCTAAATATTCATTTCTGTCTATTTTAATTGCTTTAGTATTATTTTCTATTGCACCGGCAAGCGCACAATATTTTGGCCAAAATAAGGTGCGGTACAAGAACTTGAAATTTAAGGTTTACGAAACTCCTCATTTTGCTCTTTACTATTATTTGAATAACGACAGCCTTATAAAACGATTCGCAAAAGAGAGCGAGACCTGGTATGACCTTCATCAGCAGGTTTTTCGGGATACATTTAAAAAGAAAAATCCAATAATTTTATATGCCAACTCCCCAGATTTCCAGCAAACTACTGCAATAGATGGCGATATTGGCGTAGGTACAGGTGGTGTCACCGAGGGAATGAAAAACCGGGTTGTAATGCCTGTAATGCAAATAAATTCGCAAACCAGGCACGTTTTAGGCCATGAGCTTGTGCATGCTTTTCAGTATCATTCGCTAATTGAAGGCGACTCTACCAATCTGGAAAATATCGGAAATTTACCCCTTTGGATGGTTGAAGGTATGGCAGAATACCTCTCTGTGGGAAAATCTGATTCATATACTGCAATGTGGATGCGGGATGCTTACCTGAATCATGATATCCCAAGCCTTAAAGACCTTACCGAAAGCAATAAATATTTCCCCTACAGATATGGGCAGGCTTTTTGGGCTTACATGGGCTCCACTTATGGCGATACGATCATAGTCCCTTTTTTCAAAGCTACAGCTAAGTATGGCTATCAAATGGCTATAAAGCGCACCTTTGGATACGATGAAAAAACACTTTCCAGCCTTTGGAAAACAAGTATAGAAAATACTTACAAACCCTTGTTAAAAGATACGGCACAAGTTCCTATTGGGAGATTGATCGTAGACGAAAAAAATGGTGGAGCAACTTATAATGTAGCACCCTCAGTCTCCAGAGATGGCCGATATGTAGCTTTTTTGTCGGAAAAAGATCTTCTTAGCATTGATCTCTTCCTGGCAGATGCTCAAACGGGGAAGGTTATCAGAAAGCTTACCAGCAAGTCCAGAAATTCGCACATTGACGAATTCAGCTTTATAGAATCGGCTGGAGCTTGGTCGCCCGATGGAAGTAAATTTGCTTTCAGCATATATAGCTCCGGAAAAATCAAATTGCTTATTGTTGATACCGCAACCGGCCGTACCCTTGCTACAGAAACCATGGGAGATGTTGGTGAATTTGGCAACCTAACATGGTCTCCCAACGGAAACGATATAGCTTTTGCAGGTTTAAAAGAAGGGCAAAGCGATCTTTATATGTACAATTTAAGCACCAAGGCACTAACCCAGCTTACAAATGATAAGTATTCGGACTATCAGCCAAGCTTTTCTAATGACGGAAAAAAGATAATCTTTAGCAGTGACAGAAGCACTCTGGATCGTGGCAACAAAACTGTTGATATAACTACCAATCTGGCTCTATTAGATGTTGCTACTAAAAAGGTGACCGATCTACCGGTATTTGATGGCGCAAATAACCTGAACCCACAATTTTCTGCAAACGACCAGCAAATATACTTTCTATCAAACCGTGATGGTTACCGGAACATGTACCGCTATACACTTACTGGCGGCAAACTTGAACAATTGACTGATTATTTTACTGGTATAAGCGGTATAACCGAATATTCGCCGGCATTGAGCATTTCTAATAAAGACGATATAATTTATTCATATTATCGTGCTCAGAAATACAGAATCTACAACTCTAAGCCTTCAGATTTTAAACCGATAAGCGTTTCACCTTCTGCTTTAAATTTTGAAGCGGGCCTTTTGCCGCCTTTCAAATCATCGGGCGTAGATTTAATAAATGCTAACCTTGATAATTTTGAGAGGTTTGATGCAATTAGTGATAATGCCATACAAGAAACCCCTTACAAGCCTAAATTTAAACTTGATTACATTTCAAACAGTGGGGTTGGCGCATCAGCTGGGAGGTTTGGCGCAGGATTATCTGGAGGCATACAAGGAATTTTTAGCGATATATTAGGCAGAAATCAGATTTATGCTACAGCGGCTGTAAATGGAGAGATTTATGATTTTGGCGGACAGGTAGCCTACCTCAATCAGCAAAGCCGTATTAATTGGGGCGGCGCTTTAGCACACATTCCAAATATTTCTGCTTTTGCTTCAGATGCAATTATCCCCGGCTCAGGAAACCAAACCCTATATCGTTCCAGTTATGACATAATACGCACGTTTCAGGACCAGGTGCAATTATTTGGAAGCTATCCTTTTTCGCGTGTCCATCGTTTTGAAATGGGCGGGTCATTTGCTAATTATTCTTATCGTGTTGATCGTGTTTCTGATTATTATAATTACCAAACCGGTATTTACCAGGGCTCGGAGAAAGCTAAAGTCCCTCTGGAAGAAGCTAATCAATACTACAATAAATTTTATGGCTATAACTTTCAAAACTTTAAAGTTTTTGGAACTGATGCTGCTTTTGTAGGTGATAATACTTTCTTTGGAATAACCAGCCCACTAAGCGGTTTTAGATACAGGTTGGGTGTAACTAATTATGTTGGCGACTATAATTATGGGACTTTAACTGCCGATGGAAGAAAATACATTCGTTTAAAGCCCATTACTTTAGCTGGAAGGGTTTACAGCGTGAGCCGTTTTGGCAAAGACCAGAACAGATTATATGGAGAATTTATTGGCTACCCTTACCTGATACGTGGCTATGAGTACAATTCTTTTAGAAATACCAGCGCAACAATTGGAGGAAGCTCCACTACATTTGATGTTAGCCAATTGATCGGTAGCAAGATTGCAGTATTTAATTTTGAAGTAAGGCTGCCTTTTACAGGTCCGG
>JAYVNR010000122.1:0-5985 GCA_043758305.1 Pedobacter sp.
AACCAGGAATCTATTTTGTTCAATGATACTGTTTTCAATAATATAGCCTTTGGCAAGCCCAATGCCAGTATTGAACAAGTTGAGGCCGCAGCAAAAATTGCCAATGCTCATGAATTTATACTCAACACAGATAAAGGTTATCAAACTAATATTGGCGACAGGGGCATGAAATTATCGGGCGGACAAAAGCAGCGCATAAGCATAGCCCGTTCTGTGCTCCATAACCCTGAAATTATGCTGATGGACGAAGCAACTTCGGCATTAGATACAGAATCAGAAAAATTAGTACAGGATGCATTAAACAACCTGATGAAGAACCGAACCTCGCTGGTTATCGCCCACAGGCTTAGCACTATACAAAATGCAGATTTGATACTGGTTTTAGATGAAGGGCAGATTATTGAAACTGGCACACATGCTTCTTTATTATTAGCAAATGGCGTTTACAAGCGGTTAATAGATATGCAGGCTTTTACAGATTGATATGGAAGAATTGGTTTCTATAGCGATGTGCACCTATAACGGCGAGCGGAATATAGAAGAACAGATCCAATCTATTTTAAACCAGTCTTATAAAAATTTCGAATTGATTATTGTAGACGACGTTTCTACAGATTCTACATGGCAGAAATTACAAAACCTTGCTCTGGCAGATAGCCGCATCACAATTTTACTAAATGCCCAAAATCTGGGCTATGTTAAAAACTTCGAAAAGGCTTTATTGCTATGTAAGGGAGCGTATATTTTTTTATCCGATCAGGATGATATATGGGATACCGAAAAAGTAAAAACCCAAGTCCGAAATATTGGTGATGCCGGGCTCATTTATCACGATTCTGGATTTATTGATGAGAATGGATTGCCAATGAATAAACGATTGTCTGAAATTGTAAATATGTACGAGGGGAATTTGCCCCACCCGTTTTTCTTTTACAATTGCATTTCAGGACATAGTATGTTGATCAAAAAAGAACTACTGCAACATATAATCCCATTTGATAACAGGTTTTACCATGATTGGTGGATTGCTTTTGTTGCAGCCGATAAAAGCGCTATCAAATATATAGATCTTCCCCTCGTACAATACAGGCAGCACCAATCTTCTAATACAGACATTTTAAAACTTAGGCCGAAGTTTAAAAAAAAAAACAAGCCTGCCTCAACAGATCTAGATTTAGAATGGATAAGCCTGTGCGAAAGCAAAACTGATAATCACAAGAAGTATTTGAGCCAGGTACTCTGCCATTTTAAAACACCTGGCATTGAACATTCTGTTAAGCTTTTTGGCTTACTGATGAAGGAGTTTGATTTGCTTTTTTTTATTAAAAAGAAAAGCTATTGGAGCAAGCTTAACTATATCAGAAAAATATGCTTCAACAGATAATTAAGTACGGTAGCAGAAAACATTAATTGCCATATCAAAAGTTTCGCAAATAAGCTCTTTATCTAAAAAAGGCCTTTTTCGGGTGCCCGATTCTTTGATGTAATAATGAAACCCGGCTTTTTGCACTATTTCTAATAGCTCGTGCAGGGTTTGCCTTTGATTGATATTATTGTGATATTCAAAAAACAGCGTTCCTGCCTCAGATAACTTTTCCCGACAATCTTTTATCACAATATCCTCAGCCCCTTCAATATCTAATTTTAAGAAATCAATATCTTGATCCAACATATTTTTGAGGATTACCGTTTCTATTAATCGCGGAGTTTGATTAGAATATGAGGTTCCAACCCTGCCTCCCATTCCATG
Source organism: Pedobacter sp. (assembly GCA_043758305.1). GTDB lineage: Bacteria > Bacteroidota > Bacteroidia > Sphingobacteriales > Sphingobacteriaceae > JAQSWM01. The sequence continues at coordinate 1,751 of JAYVNR010000122.1, forward strand.
GTCAGTAAAAAACTCCAGTCGTTCATCTTTATTCCATACTGCTTTTTGGTGGAGTTCAACGTTTCTCAATCCGAAAGAACTTACATTTTCTTCCAGTAAAGCGAATATGTCGGCATCTGGCTCAAAGGCAATTATTTTATGGTGGGGATAGTTTATTGAGAAGAACAATACGCTCAGCCCCATATTAGCGCCACAATCTAAAATTGTGTGTTTAGAAGGTGAGGGGGCAAACTTATAAATCTCATTCTGGAAGATTTCCCGGTAGGTATTTACAAAACTGGGACCGTGATTGAATTTAAAAGGCTTGCCTAAAATAGCTGTGGTTCCGGTTTTAAACTCGGTTAAATTTTCAATCCGAAAAAGTTCTTTCTCATGGCCCTTAAGTTGGATAGATTTTACTATCCTCTTTACGCCTCTGCCGATACCAAACATTGCAGTTGCTTACAATTTACTTTTTAACTTAAACCGGTTCACGACTATTCAAAATATAACTCGTCGTTTTACTTTGAGGATTTTCCGAACAGAGTTATTGAATAAATTTTACTATTGCTAATACTCCGCCCAGAATAGCTATTAGTTGCACAACCCCAGTTATAAATATAGCTTTATACACATCTAATTTACTGTCTTTAATCTCTCCCCTTAAAGCCATCTCCAGCTTTAAAATATCTTCATGAACAGTACTTTTATATTCGCTTCCAGATAGCCTGATATGATTTTGTACTTCTTCCTCAATTGCTAAAGCAAATTCTTTTGCATCAGGTTCTGTCAAGTTTAGCTTGGTACGAGCAATATCATAAAGTTTAATGTTTAATGAGGCCATGAACAAATTTACAAATAAATATGCATTTGATTAAGGAAGGCATTTTCTAAGCAAAAGCCCTGCTGAAATAAATCCTGCAGGGCTTGATATATCTTCTGAAAGCCTTACAGTTTTCTCTTCACCTCCACCTGTTCGTAAGATTCAACGATATCTCCCACTTCAATATTATTGAAATTCTGTATGTTCAATCCGCACTCGTAGTTGTTAGCAACTTCTTTTACATCGTCTTTAAATCGTTTCAACGAGGCAAGTTCTCCGGTAAATACAACAACGCCATCGCGTATCACACGCACTTTGCTATTACGGGTGATTTTTCCATCTAATACCATACAACCTGCAATTCGGCCTACTTTAGTGATGTTGAACACTTCGCGAATCTCCACGTTTGATGTGATCTTCTCTTCAAACTCTGGCGCAAGCATACCTTCCATGGCGGCTTTAACCTCGTTTATTGCATCGTAGATGATGGAATAAAGCCTGATATCGATTTCTTCCTGTTCTGCTAATTTCCTGGCACTTGGAGAAGGGCGAACCTGGAAACCAATGATAATAGCATCAGAAGCTGAAGCAAGCAATACATCAGATTCTGAAATCTGGCCAACGGATTTGTGTATGATATTAACTTGTATCTGCTCTGTAGAGAGTTTCAATAACGAATCAGACAATGCTTCGATAGATCCATCCACATCACCTTTAACAATAACGTTAAGTTCTTTAAAGTTACCAATTGCCAAACGGCGGCCGATTTCATCAAGTGTGATATGTTTCTGTGTGCGCAATCCTTGTTCGCGTTGCAATTGAAGGCGTTTGTTAGCAATCTGCCTTGCCTCGACTTCGCTTTCCATTGCATTGAATTTATCACCTGCCGTTGGAGCACCTTGCATCCCAAGTACCTGTACAGGAGTAGACGGGCCAGCTTCGGTAATTTTCTGTCCGCGTTCATTGTGCATGGCCTTTACACGGCCACTATAACCGCCCGCCAGTATTGGATCGCCAACACGCAATGTGCCAGATTGTATCAGAACTGTAGTTACAATCCCCCTGCCTTTATCTAAAGCAGCTTCTATAACTGTACCAACAGCACGTTTCTTTGGGTTAGCTTTTAGCTCTAAAAGCTCTGCTTCTAACAATACTTTTTCAAGCAATAAATCTACGTTGAGGCCAGATTTACCAGATATTTCCTGGCTTTGGAATTTACCGCCCCAATCTTCAACCAAGATGTTCATGGTAGAAAGCTGCTCGCGTATTTTTTCTGCATTAGCACCTGGCCTGTCTATCTTGCTGAAAGCAAAAACCAGTGGCACGCCCGCAGCCTGAGCATGGTTAATGGCCTCACGTGTTTGAGGCATCACACTATCATCCGCGGCAATTACAATTATCGCAATATCTGTTACCTGTGCGCCGCGTGCACGCATGGCAGTAAATGCCTCGTGGCCAGGTGTATCAAGAAATGTTATTTTATTGCCGCTCTCAAGCGTAACCTCGTAAGCGCCAATGTGCTGGGTTATTCCGCCCGCCTCGCCAGCAATTACATTGGCTTTGCGCACAAAATCCAGCAAGGAAGTTTTACCATGGTCAACGTGGCCCATTACCGTAACAATCGGCGCACGTGGCACTAAATCTTCCGGGTTATCATCCTCTTCCAGAATAGAAGCCTCTTCATCTTCTGGCTTAACAAATTCCACTTCGTATCCAAATTCATCCGCAACAATGCTTAATGTTTCGGCATCAAGGCGCTGGTTGATGGAAACAAACATGCCAAGGCTCATACAGGTAGAAATTACCTGAGTTACAGGCACATCTAACATGCTTGCAAGTTCGTTTGCTGTTACAAACTCCGTAACTTTTATTGTTTTAGACTGAAGCTCACGCTCCATTGCTGCCTCTTCTGCTGTTTGTGCTACATCATCGCGTTTCTGGCGGCGCAATTTGGCCCGCTGAGAAAACTTGCCCGACTTTCCTGCTCCGCTTAAACGGGCAAGGGTAGCTTTGATCTGATCTTGTATTTCTTTTTCTGTAGGCTCGGCTTTTGGCCCGTCATTAGGGCGTGGCCCTCTGTTTCCGGGGAAACCCGGGCGATTGCCCTGTGCACTTCTGTTAGCTGCGTTATTTCTGAAATCCGGGCGGTTAGGGTTAATAGTTCCGCCACCGGTTGTTTGTCCCGGATTGACCGGCCGTGCGCCCTGAACACCCGGCTGGGCGTTGCCTTGTGGCTGCCCTCCGCTTGGAAAATCTTTGCGCTTCCGCTTGCGCTTATTATCGTTAGCAGCGGCACTTGATGATGAAGCTACAGGCTGATCTTTGCGCCTTGCAGCTGCTGCGGGCAAAGTAATGTGCCCAATTACATTGGGGCCAGTTAACCGTTCAGCTTTTGCACGGATAACCTCTTCTGGTTCTTCTCCTGCAACGGGCTCGGCAATTGCTTCGCTTGCTATAACCGGAGCTTCGATGGGCTGAGCCGGAATATTTTCTGGTGAGGCTGTAGTAGTTGGCTCTGTTCCTAACGAAACAGGTATTTCAGATGGTTTTTCTGAAGCAGCTTTTTTATCGGCCCTGCTTTTAGGGCTTAAATTATCAAGGTCTATTTTTCCGACAACTTTCAACCCAGACTCGTCCGCCTTTGGAGCTTCTGCTACAGGAGCTGGTTGAACTGGTGGTTCAGGGATTACGGGTGGCACTACAGCCGGTTTTGGCTTTTCTGATACCGGAGCAGAGAAAGAACCTGTATTTTTTATTAAAATTTCTTCGTGTTCAAAATCCCGTACATGTTTAGGCTCAGGCCTTGGCTGTGGCTGTTCAGGACCGGGCGGAAGATCATCGCGGCGGATTTTGCCGATAACGATCTGTTTGGCTTCTTCCCTCACAATTTTATCGCCCTGGAATTCCTTCAAAAGCACATCGTACATATCCTCGCTAAGCTTTGTATTAGGCTTGGGTTCTACTTTATAACCCTTTTTGCCTAAAAAATCTACTGCGGTGGATAAACCGATGTTAAGCTCTTTTGCAGCTTTTAGTAAATTGGTGCTTTTACCTTCTGACATTTATTAAAATAACCTCTCAAAAATTTTTACAAAAATACGTTTTTTATATCACGTTGCATGCTTTTTACTATCAGCAATGCACCTATGCCCGTTTTATTCAAACTCAGACTTCAATATATCCAACACTTCCTTCACCGTTCCTTCCTCTAAATCGGTGCGTTTTACAAGCTCGTCTGCAGATAGATTTAATACAGATTTAGCCGTATCCAAGCCAATCCGCTTAAATTCATCTATAATCCAACCATCAATTTCGTCTGCAAATTCTTCAATATCAACATCCTCGTCTGTTTCATCATTTTCACGATAAACATCGATTTCGTAGCCTGTTAGTTTTCCTGCCAGCTTGATATTATGGCCTCCCCGGCCGATTG
>JAYVNR010000123.1:0-17526 GCA_043758305.1 Pedobacter sp.
CCAATCTTTTTTCCGGAACTGTTGTAAATGGAAACGCCACCACGGCCAGTAAGATAAATATTGCCCTGGCTGTCAAGTGTCATGCCATCAGAACCCTGATCAATCACTGCCTGTTTATCTGCAATTGTACCATCTTTTTGTATGCTATAGCGATACGTTTTCCTGCCACGTATATCTGCAACATATAAATATTTGCCATCTGGTGTGCCAGCAATTCCATTAGGCTGCATCAGGTCATCTGCCACAATTATTGGCGCTTTTTTGTTTTTTGGCAAATAATAAACTTTTTGTCCATCCAAATCAGGTTTTTTCCTTTCCCACCAGCTGCGCTGATAATAAGGATCTGTAAAATAGATGCCTCCCTTTTTATCAACCCATACATCATTAGGCCCATTTAACAGTTTGCCCTGATAATCTTTAAGCAATACTTTTACCTTCCCGTTAGGCTTTATTGACCAAAGCTGATTGTGCTCATCCGCACAAGCAATCAGGTTGCCTTTATTATCGAACATCATCCCGTTAGAACGGCCTGCATTATCCATAAATAATGATAATTTGCCATCTATGCCATATTTCCAGATTTTATTATTGTTTTGATCAGTAAAAAAGATATTCCCTGCTTTATCAACAGCCGGTCCTTCGGTAAAACCAAACTGGCTTGATATAAGGCGTGGCTTCTCATAAACATCATATAAAAGACTGTCAGAAAGCTGAGCATTTTGAGCGTGAGCTAATGTTGACATAGATACAATAACCGATATCGTGAATAAAAGGTTTGTTTTGCGGGATTTCATGATTTTTTAATTGGCATGCTAATATAGGATTTTAAGGAAATATTGTTTGCCAACTCTTTGCTACAGCACTTATTTGCTATTTTTGAGCTTATCAATACAGGGTGTCTTTATCAATAGCGTCTTTAAATTCGGGCAGCAATGGGAATTGCTATTATATTGAAAATGACAATGATGCTGTATTGATTGATGCCGGAATATCCTGTAGGGAAACAGAAAAACGCTTGTGCCGGCTTGGCCTATCGATGCAAAAATTGAGGGCAATTTTTATATCGCACGAACATTCAGACCATATTAAAGGCATTAGCACACTTGCAGCTAAATATAATCTGCCAGTTTATATCACTACAGCAACCCTTGCAAGCTGTAATATTGGTATTGCTCCAAATTTGGTTAAACCCTTTAAAGCATATCTGCCAATCAATATTGGGAAGCTTTCTATAACGGCTTTCCCTAAATTTCATGATGCCTGCGAACCGCACAGTTTTATAATTGCCAGCAACGGCATTAAAGTGGGAGTTTTCACGGATATAGGAACTCCATGTACGCATGTGCAGAAGCACTTCAAACAATGCAATGCTGCTTTTCTTGAAGCAAATTATGATGATGATATGTTAATGAATGGAAACTATCCCTTTCACTTAAAAAAGCGTATTAGCGGAACTTTAGGACATCTGTCTAACCGGCAGGCACTAGAAATTTTTATGGAGCACAGGCCTAAATTTATGAGCCACCTTATCTTATCGCACTTATCTAAAGAAAACAATACTCCACAGATTGTGAGCAGGCTTTTCAAACAATATGCAGGCACTGTAGAAATTATTGTTGCTTCGCGAAACGAAGAAACCAACGTGTATAGAATTGCTGGTGCCGGCAAAAAATCTATAAAATCTGCTATGTCAGCTCAGTTAAGCTTGAGTTTTGCCTAATTTATCATTATGGAAATCAATTTTTTTCAGGCGGACGCCTTTACTACTAAACCTTTTTCAGGGAATGCGGCAGGAGTTTGTGTGTTGCACGATGAATTGCCAGTAGCACTAATGCAGCAGATAGCAATGGAAAATAACATTGCCGAAACTGCCTTTGTTGTAAAAAATCAGGATGGTTTTAACCTGCGCTGGTTCACCCCTACCGTAGAAATAAACCTTTGCGGGCATGGGACATTGGGAACCGCCCATATTTTATGGGAAGAAGGAATTTTGCCTGAAAATGAAATTGCAAAGTTTCATACTAAAAGCGGGTTATTAACTGCCGTAAAAAATGGCAGCTGGATAGAAATGGATTTTCCTGCCCTGTTCAGCAAGCCAAAAGAGCTTCCGGAAGATATTGTTTCAGCCTTGGGCATTAAGCCTATAAACCATACATTTTCAGATCGTTATATTATTGAAGTTGCTTCAGAACATGAAGTAAGGAATGCCGATCCGGATTTTGGTATATTGAAAAAATATGATGCTGTAGTGCTTACCAGCAAGGCGGATAAGGACTCGCCATATGATTTCATTTCCCGCTCTTTTGCTCCGAAACATGGCATAGATGAAGATCCGGTTACGGGATCATCACATTGTGCCCTTACTCCATATTGGGGAGAAAAACTCAACAAAACTGAAATGTTTGCGTACCAGGCATCCGCACGTGGCGGCGAAGTAAAACTTAAGTTAAAAGGCGACAGGGTTATGCTTTGCGGACAGGCAATTACAGTACTTCGAGGAAATTTATCGGTATAATGGAACAGGTTCAAATTTCATATCTGGATTATATAATTTCATCCGATAAAACCTTGCTGCAAATTTTCGATGTGCATAGCTTTCTTTCAACAGAATCATATTGGAGCAAGAATATTCCAAAGCAAACTGTAGAGAAAGCAATTGAAAATTCGTTTTGTATAGGCGTTTACTTCGATAGCAAACAGGTTGGCTTCGCAAGGATTATCAGCGATTATGCAACTTTTGGTTATCTGGCAGATGTATATATCCTACAGGAACACCGAGGAAAGGGAATCTCTAAAGCAATGATGAAAGCGATTTTAGCGCTCGACTGGGTTAAAGGATTGCGGCGTTTCACTTTGGCCACCCTGGATGCTCAGGGCTTATATAGCCAGTTCGGTTTCTTCTGCCCAAAAAATCCTGAAAGGCTAATGGAAATAAGCAAGCCTGGAATTTATGGCGATTTGACTAATCCATGTAAGGCCTGATTTATTATCGGGCAATCCACTGAGATGGGTTTAAGGTTTGCAGGCCTTTATGGATTTCAAAATGTACCTGTGGCGTATTTGTAAATGGATCTGTAAGCACCGTGCCAATGGCTTCTTTTGTGCCAACCTTCTGCCCTGCTGATACGTTTGCAGATCGTAAATTAGAATAAACAGTAAAATATTCGCCGTGGCGGATGATGATCACAAACTGCCCGCCCAGGTTTTTAACTGTGCTCACCTCCCCGGAAAATACTGCTCTGGCCCTTGCTCCTGCCGAAGTTTTAATATTTATCCCATTATTGTCAAGGATTACATTTACTCCATATTTATTTTTGCCAAACCCTTCAGAAATTTGCCCATCATCTACCGGCCAGGGCAGCTTTCCTTTATTCCCGGCAAAATCAGAAGAAAGTTTTGCCGATTCGGGGGTGGCGCTTAATACATCCGAGCCTTTAGAAACTGGTTTAGCAACAACAGGCTTTGCCACAGGCGATTTTGGATTGGCTTTCTTTAAGGCAGCTGCTTTTGCAGCCTCAGTCTTGGCTTTTGCAGCCGCCGCCGCTTCGGCACGTTTACGGGCAGCGGCAATCTCTATGTTAATTGCATTTTTAATAGCTAAATCTATCCTGGCAGCATCTTTCTTTTTGGTTGTCAGCCTCTCTTGCAGCTGCTGCTCTTCTTTGCTTAACTTGCTTAAAACCTCAGCCTGTTTATCCTTTTGTTTGCCAAGCGTCTGTTTTTCTTGCTGCTCATCAAGCAAAAGGCTGTTTTTCTCTTTCTTGTTATGGTCGAGTTCTGTTATTCTAACATGGATATCATCCTGCGTTTCTTTAATAATTTTTGCCTGTCTAATACGGTAATCGCCAAACTGGCTTAGGTATTTTAAGCGCATATAAGCCTGGTTAAAACCTTCCGAAGCAAAAACAAACATCAGCATATTGTACGAACTGCGGTTGCGGAAGGCGAATAGCACCATGCTGGCATACTCTTTTTTCAATTTGCCCAGCTGTGTTTGAAGCGCAGAAACTGTTTCGGTATTATCCTCTATCTGGTTATCTAACAGCCTTACTTCAGAATTAATGGTACTTATTTTTTCTTCGCGGAAACGGATTTGAGAGTTAAGATCGGCTATTTGTTTTTGAGAAAGCTTTTTGCTGCCTGCCGTTATCCGGAGGCTTGCATTAAGCCGTTCTATTTCACGCGTAAGCGAATTTTTCTTTTGCTTGAGTTCGGCACTGCTTTGTGCAGAAGCTGATAACGACAGATAAAGCAGAAAAACAAAAAAAAATACTGGCTTTAGAAACTTCATCAACCAATCTATTCGCCTATAGCTTGCAGAACGGGGCTTGGGCGCCCATTTTTAAATGCCTCGCGGGGCTTTAAGCCCAATAGATCAAACATTTCCATATCCTGATTGAAAGCAGGATTGGGAGTAGTTAGCAGCTTATCTCCGGCAAAAATAGAATTAGCGCCGGCCATAAAGCAGAAAGCCTGATCTGTAATGCTCATTTCTGTGCGGCCCGCCGAAAGGCGGACAACTGTTTTAGGCATGATGATGCGTGCCGTTGCAATCATTCTTACCATGTCCCAAATTGGAACACGTGGCTGATCTGCCAGAGGTGTTCCTTTAACTGGTACCAAAGCGTTAATTGGCACAGATTCAGGATGTTTAGGCATATTAGCTAACGTACGCAACATGGAAATACGGTCTTCAACTTTCTCTCCCAGCCCAATTATTCCGCCGCTGCAAACCGTAAGCTTTGCCTTGCGGGCATTTTCTATAGTATTTAAACGATCATCGTATGTGCGTGTGGTAATGATTCTCTTGTAATCATCTTCGGATGTGTCAAGGTTGTGGTTGTATGCATACAAGCCTGCGTCGGCGAGGCGCTGGGCCTGGTTTTCTGTAAGCATGCCCAATGTGCAGCAAACTTCCATATCGAGCGCATTTACAGATTTAACCATATCAAGCACGCGGTCAAAATCGCGGTTATCGCGAACTTCACGCCATGCAGCGCCCATGCACAGGCGGGATGCTCCGGCATCTTTTGCTTTTTGGGCTGCTTCGGTGACGGCATCAACAGACATCAATGCCTGCACTTCTACATCGGTATGGTAGCGGGCAGCTTGCGGACAATAGCCACAATCCTCGGGGCAGCCACCTGTTTTTATGGAGAGCAAACTGCTTATTTGCACTTCCGAGTAATCTTTGTTTTCGCGATGCACGGTTGCAGCACGGTAAATAAGGTCGAGAAGCGGGCTATGGTATATCTTGGAAATTTCTTCTTTGGTCCAGTTGTTTCTGATTTCGGTCATGAGAAGGCTGAGCTTGCTGATGTGATGCGGGTAAATTTAAGAAAAAAATGGAGGTGGAATATTGAATAATTATTTATCTGTTGCGGCGGGCAGCTGACTATTAATCACAGGGCAGCTAATTTATAAGGCCGGTTGAAAGCCTCTTGCCCTACCTTGAAATATTGGGCCAGTTTCCTGATTGATTCTTTAGATAAGCCTTTTTTATAATGCAAAATATCAGAGACATAGCCTTTACTGATACCCAGGATAGTGGTTAAATCCCGAGGTTTCAAATGATGGTCTTCCATAAAGGAACGAAGCATGGCAATAGGGTCAGTTGTCTTAAACGTATTGTGATCATCGTCATACTTCTCAATCAAGAGGGTAAGTAGGTCGATTTCATCCTGAACTTGCTCGATATTTGGTTCAGTCAATAAACTTTCAAGTTGATTGCAATATTCGTCATACTGCTCTTGGTTCTTAATTAAAGTATATTTAATAGCAGTATTTATCATGTTTAATAGAGATTAATGATGTACTGTTCACCTTGTTTGCATATTTTATCGTAATCGGGGTGAGTTCCTATCCAGCAAACAAATAAGTGTGTTTGCTTTGCACCGAATACATACTTGCAGATCATCCTGAAATTATTTCCGCCAATATCGAAGATTGCCCGATTACTGCTTTTGCCTAATAGGTCTGCAGTGTTGAAGGTTTTCTTTATATCGCCTGGCTGATTCCAGTCCGCAAACTTTACCTTATCAGCCCAGTCTTCTAATGAAGTTTTACTTCGTGGGTGTTGACGAGCAAACTCTTCTAAAGTTTGTTTTCTTATCAGATGAACTTTCAACAATGCAAATTTATTATAAAAGTTCACAAAAAGTGAACTTTTATTTAGCTTCTATGCACAAACAATGACGATACTATTAAAAAATATTTTGACAGGGTTAAATGGTTACAGCTTTTAATTGTTCAACGCTCTCGGGATGTATCAAAATCGCCTGCATAATTCAAATTTAATGTCAGTTTGGTATGTTTACTGATATTTTCTAATTAAGAAGAATGGAAACCTTATCCGCCAGCATTGATAAAACACTTTGTTGGATTAAATGTTCCTAACCATTAATTGCTAAATTAAAGTGCATAGTTAAATGGAAGAAGAACTTAAAGTACACGGATCGATCTTTTTTCTGCTAAAAAAATTTGTAGACAAAAATTATCCCTCAGGAACATGGAACAAGCTTATTGAAGTTTCGGGCGCTACCGGGATATACGAAATAACGGCGAGCTATCCGATGAGTGAAATAGGCATGATTGTTGGCACGGCTTCAAATATTACAGGCACATCTGTACATCAGCTTCAGGAAAATTTTGGAGAGTACCTTGTACCAGACTTGTTTAGCTTATATTCCACTTACCTGCAACCAGAATGGGGCACTTTTGAAGTGCTTCTTTATACCGAGAGTGTGATGCACGGAGCCGTTAGAGCATTAAACAGCACTGCAAACCCGCCAGTTTTAAATGTTTCCAAAGTCAACAATCAGCTTCTGATGATAGACTATTATTCAAAAAGAAGAATGGGCGCACTGGCAGTAGGAATAATTAAAGGCATCGCAAAGTATTATAAAGAAGATCAGGATATAATAATTACCTCCATCACCAATGCCGATGCAGAACGTGTCCAGATCAGGATTGAATTTATCAACAGGAAGGAACAAGCCCTACCGGTTTAATTTGCTTCTTAACTCCCGGGTTCCTTAACCAATTCCAACACGCCATTTGCCATAAGCGGTTTAGAAACGAAGCCCGATACATATAAATCGTCTTTAGATTTTTGTTTGTCCCGTTCATCAATTGATGAGGATAGTATATAAATGGTAAAGCTTTCGGTCAGGCTTTTATCAAAGGTTTTAAAAACTTCCAAAAACTCCCAGCCCGACATCAGTGGCATATTGATATCAAGAAAAAGAACAGTCGGCTCGGCTGCTCCATTAGCTTTGAAATTTTCTTCAATAGCAGCGAGAGCCTGATGCGGCTCCAGGAAAGATTGTACAATTGCCCCCGGAACGGCTTTGGCTAGTGAAAACTTGCTGATTAGATTATTTGTTGCATCATCGTCAACCAGTATAAAATGTTTAGCTATGCTCATGTCTGTTATATTGCAAATTGAAATTTAAATTCTACGCCCTTATCCACTTCGCTTTGTAGAGATACCGTTCCTCCCAAAACTTCTACCTGGGTTTTTATCATAAACAGGCCAACTCCTTTTCCTTCAATATCCGGATGGAAGCGCTTGTACAGGCCAAATACCTGGTCTTTATTTTTTGCGAGGTCTATCCCCCGCCCATTATCCTGATAAGTAAGCATTATTTTATCGTCTTCTGCCCAGCTTTTTATTTTGATAACCGGGCTTAGATTTGGGCTACGATATTTTATGCTGTTTGAAATAAGATTATAAAAAATGCTGTGCATATAGGTTTTAAGCGTGAAAAAATCATTTACTTCAATGCCCGTAATGTCGATCTCAACATTCTCCTTATCAATCAAATTTTGTATGCTTGATTGAATGTTTTCTAAAAGCTCTGTAAGGAAAACTGGCTCTTTGAGTTCATTTATTTCGCTTTTTACCCTTAATATGCCATTCAAATCTTTAATTACATCATCAAGGCGCTCTACATTGCCACTCAGATCTTTCATTAGCATATTGTTCATCTCGGCGTCATTGCCTTCGGTGTTCAAGATTTGGGTAAGCCCCATAATATTTGCAACAGGCGCACGGAGGTTATGCGAAATAATATAAGAGAACTGCTCCAGTCCCTTGTTAGAGATAAGCAGTTCATTGGCATATTTTTGCAGGTTTTGGTTTAATTCTTTTAAATGGTTTTCAGATTTTTTACGTTCGGTTATATCCTTAAAGAAAATAGATAGCCCTCTGGCAGATGGATAAGCGCTTACATCAACCCACATATCAAGGCCATCGTAATATGCTTCAAAATGATGTGCTATATTATCGGCAAGGGCACCATGGTAATGCGACCAAAAAATTGTGTCCACCGTATCCGGATATACATCCCAAATATTTTTATAAAGCACGGTTTCCCGCGACTTGCCCAATACCCGATCTGCCTTTTTGTTCCAGTGGGTAACAATCCAGTTTCTATCTAGGGCTATAAAGGCCTCGTCTATGCTTTCTATAATTTCATTTTTTTCTTCAAAAGCCTTTAGCGTTTCTACTTCGGCAATTTTTAGTTTATTAATGTCCTGAAAGCTGCCGTAAAGGCGTGTACAGCGCCCATTACGGTACTCTGCCTCTCCTATTACTCTTATCCAGAGTTCGTTTCCTTTAGCGGTAACAATCTGTAGCTCCATATCGAAAGGCATACCATTTTTTACAGTATTGGCAACAGCTGCTGTTATTGCATCTCTGCTTGAGCCTTCTTTATAATAATCAATTGCAGTAGCTACATCTGGCACAAAATCTTCGGGCAGTTCGTGGATTTCTTTAGTAATTGGAGACCAATACAGTTCATTTTTAACCAAATCCAACTCGTACGACCCGATCTTGGCAAGTTTTGCAGATTTATCTAAAAGCTCCTGCAAGGCTTTCTTTTCTGTAATATCGGCAACCATTGCCAGGGAGCCATTATAATTTCCTTGAGCATCGTAAAAAGGGTCAACAGAAATGCTTGTCCAAACTTCTTTTCCTGATTTTGAAATCAATTTTACATCACTGTGCCCTGACGTTTCTGCCTGCCTTTCGGCAATTGCTTTTAACGAAATTTGGTTTTTTTCATCGCCCATGAACTCGAACAAATTCTTGCCTATTATTTCGCTTTTGTTGTACTCAAGTATTTGGCATAGCTTTTCGTTACCAAAAGTTGTTTTGTCGTTTTCATCAATTAGCCAGATGCCCTCTTGTGCAGTTTCTACTATTTGCTTGTATTGAAGTTCGGTTTTCCGTAGTTTTTCCTGGGCTTGTTTGCGTTCTGTAACATCTTGCGTAGTGCCAATTGACCTTATGGGCACTCCATCCTGATCAAATACGGTCTGCCAGTTTTCTACTACATGTTTCTCGTTTCCCAGTGGGGTAATTATTCTGTGCTCTACAAAATGCGGGATGTGGCTATGTGCAGATTTTTTAAATGCACTATCAACCATTTCCCGGTCTTCGGGATGGATAAAGCTTAAAAACTTTTGATGGCTGACCGTTGTGTTTGGCTCTATTTCAAAAATGCGATACGTTTCTGGCGACCATATTACTTCCAAAGTGTTTAAATCTGTTTCCCAGCTGCCTATCTTGGCTATTGCCTGTGCTTCCAGAAGTTTTAGCTGGCTGGCTTTTAATGATTCTTCTGCGCTTTTCCTTAGCCTTTCTTTTTCAAAAATGCCCAGGGCAAAAGAAATATCTGCCGTAGCTTCTGTTAACAGGTTAATTTCTTGTTCGTCAAAAAAATCTGGTTCTGTAGCATAGATGTTAAAGGTTGCAATCACTGCATCGCCTTTTTTAATTGGCAGCACAATCAACGATTTGATTCCTGATTTGTGAGCTAGTTTGCCTAATCTGCTTTCACGTTCAATATTCGCTGCTACTTCATAATTTGCTCCTTTTAGGACTTTATCTATGGGCCCGCCAATTTCATACTCGTATTCTTTAAAAAATGCTAATTGATATGGCCTCGCTCCATCGCTTGCTGTCAGCCGGATTACAGGTTTTTCAGGATCAGGCATACCTATCCATGCTAAAACAAACTTCCCATAGTCTATCGCTATTTTACAGGCCTGGCTAAATAAAACTTCGGGGCTTTTAACATGTAAAATTGTTTGATTTATCTGGCTGATAAAGGCATACAGGCGGTTTGCATGTAAAATTTTAGCTTCGGCAAGTTTTCGCTCCGAAATATCGCGTATTATCATTGAAGTTCTTTTGTTGCCTTCAACATCTTTAGAAACTGCCGATGTCAACTCTCCGGGGAACCTTGAGCCATCTTTTCTGATAAACGTAAGCTCTGTTTTAGCTTTGCCGGTAAGCTGCCGTATGCGAATGGCAGCAGCTATTCTCGGATCGTCATTATCTACAAGCCCAAACCGCCCTGCACTACATACTTCTTCTTCCGTCATCCCAAACATTTGGCAGGCCGCCGGGTTTGCGGCAAATATTTGTCCGTCTGTTATGGTAAGCAAGATGCCATCAAGGCTGTTTTTAAAAAACGAACGATACTTTTCTTCGCTTTCTTTAATAGCTTGCTCATGGTTTATACGGTCTGTTATATCACGAAAATTATATACAATGCCATTGATAGAAGGATCGTGAAACATGTTGGTTATCACCCCCTCAACCCAGCGCCAGCCATTGTATTTATGGCGCATGCGAGTTGGGCTTCCTTTTACCGGGAGGCCCGGATTTTCAATCGCTTTGTTCAGCAGGCTTACAAGTATCGGTACATCATCCGGGTGCGCCAGGCTTAAAAGATCCAGCTTCATGCCTTCTTGCTCGCTATAGCCCAAAACGTTTTTAATTGATGGCGATACATATAGTGGCTTCCCCTCCTTATCAAGGATTGCCATACCGTCTGTGCTGTTTTCAATAAGCCCCCGGAACATCAGCTCGTTAAGCAAGGCTTTTTCTTCTGCTAATTTGCGGTCTGTAATGTTTTGGTGCGAAACCACAACGTTATTATCATCTCCGCCCATCCTGGTAACGTTAAGCACAAACCAGCGCTTTTCTGTTGGCGAATGGCATGGATATTCAAGCTTGAAACTGTCCAGCTCTTTGTTAAGTACTGCCTTAAGTCCCTTTAAAACTTTGTCGGCTAATTTATCGCCAGAGGCAACAGCATTTTCGCAAACTGTAAAGTAGTTGCTCCCGTTAGATACTAAAGCCGGAGAACCGGCCGCATTAGCGATAGCAAAATCATCCCAGGATTTGTTCACAGAAATTAAAACGCCATTTTGATCTATTACTGCAATATGCGCATCTAACGAGCTTAAAATGCTCCTTTTAAATAAATGGTTTTTTGCCAGCAGCAGCCTTGCCAATTTGCGTTCGCTTATATCTCTGAAATTATTAACAATGCCATTAATTGCGGGATCATCCAGCATATTGGTCAATGTTACTTCGAGCCAAACCCATTCGCCATTTTTATTTTTTATTCTGGCCTCATGTGCCTCTGCTGAGACGCCGGGGTGCTGTAAGCAGTAAGTAAACCTTTCAAGCGCAGTTTTTTTATCCTGGGGATGCAATGCTGCAAACATATTCAATCGTAAGACCTCATCCTCTGTAAAGCCTAATACACGTTTAATTGATGGCGAAACATATTTTGGCCTTCCCTCTGCCGTAAGCACAATAACGGCATCCGTGCTATTTTCAACAAGTGCCCTGTAATTCCTTTCGTTTTTAATTAACTCAAATAAGCTGCTCTGTTTTTCTGCTTCAAGGTGATATTTTTCTAAAGCATTTTTGATAGCAGATGGCAGCCTTTCAAGCCGGTCCTTTAAGACGTAATCCTCTGCGCCCCTTTTAAGCACATCTACTGCAAATTCTTCTGATACATTTGCAGTAATAAGGATGAACGGTATTTTTAATTTACGCTCATGGTAAATAGACAGGGCCTCGTGAGAATTGAAAGAAGGCAATGAATGATCGGACAGGATAATGTCAGGAAGAAATTCATCTAAAGCCTGTATAAATTTTGCCTCTGTATCTACAAGCAGGCACTCAAAATCAAAATTGCCCTTTTTTAATACCCGTTTAACTAATTCAGCATCGCTGAGGGTATCTTCCAGGTGTAAAATCCTTAACTTCTCTTCTATCTTTGATCCGGTGCGTTCCTATCGTAATTGGTTTTTTTAAAGCTAAAGTGGCGTATTGTTTACAACCAGCCAGTAGAAGCCAAGATCGGCTATGGTTTTTGAAAAATTTTCAAAGCCAACTGGCTTTACCACATAGCTGTTAACGCCTAGTTTATGGCTTTCTATAATGTCTTTTTCTTCTTTTGATGAGGTCATTATCACTATCGGGATAAGTTTTGTACGGTCATCAGCTTTAAGCACTTTAAGCACTTCCAGCCCCCCAACTTTGGGCATTTTGATATCCAGAAATATCACCTTGGGTTTTTCTTCAATATTCCTCCCCTCAAAATCGCCCTTCCCAAAAATATAATCTAGTGCCTGGGCCCCATCAATCAGATGGATTAGGCTATTGGCCAGGTTATGCTTTTTTAAAGCCCGGATAGTTAACATGGCATCAGACTTATTATCTTCTACCAGAATAATTTCATGGATTGCTGTATACATAAATATATTTTTTTTTAAATGCTTGTTGGCAAAGAAATATAAAAGCAGGCGCCTTCATTTACCTTAGCTTCTGCCCACACTTTACCGCTATGTTTAAAAATGATGCGCTGTATTATTGCCAGGCCTACGCCAGTGCCCTCAAACTCGTTAGTGCTGTGCAGCCTTTGAAAAACGCCAAAAAGATTACCGTAATAGCGCATATCAAAGCCTGCCCCATTATCCTTTACATAGATAACAGTCTGGTTATTTTCAGGATAAGACCCTATCTCAATTATAGGCTTTTCTAGTTTCCCTGTATATTTAAAGGCATTAGATATCAGATTGATAAACACCTGTTTCAGCATGGCTCTATCGCCCATTATTAGCCCTAATGGCTTAACAGTTATACTTAAATAGCCTGTTGGTTCCTGTTGCTTAAGTTCAAGCAGCACAGATTGTACCAATTCACCTAGTCCAACGATTGCTGCACAAATATTTTGCTTCCCGATGTGCGAAAATTCCAGAAGATTATCTATCAATTGCCCCATTTTGTTGGAGTTTGATACTATTTCTTTCATTACGCTTTTGCCTTCATCATCAATTTTGTCGGCATAATCCTCCATCAAAACCTGGGTAAAGCCATTTATTGCCCTAAGGGGAGATCGCAAATCGTGAGATACAGAGTAAGAAAAAGCTTCCAGTTCTTTGTTGGCGGCTTTTAATTGAATAGTTCGCTCAACCACTTTCTGCTCCAGGCCAATATTTAATTCAATGATTTCTAATTTTGCTTTTTCAAGTTCCTCCACAGCCAGAGCTAATTCTATAGCCCGTTTTTCTTTTTCTTCATTCTGGAAAGCAAGTTCTTTGTTCGCAATTAATAGTTCGGCAGCCCGTTTGCTCTTTTCTTCGTTCTGGAAAGCAAGTTCTTTGTTCGCAATTAATAGTTCTGCCGCCCGTTTGCCCTTTTCTATATTTTCATAGAGCAATTCTACCGCCCGGTCTTCTTTTCATTGTTTTGATAGATAAGTTCTTTATCAGCTATTACTAATTCTGCCACACGTTTAACTTTTTCTTTAGTTTGAAAGGCAAGCTCTGTATTAGCAATAATCAATTCAGCCGCCCGCTTGCTTTTTTCTTCGGTTTGAAAAGCAAGTTCTTGATTTGCAATAGAAAGCTCTGCTGCTCTTTTTGCTTTTTCTTTTATTTGGAAGGCAAGTTCTTTGTCTGCAATAGCGAGTTCTGCCGCACGTTTGCCTTTTTCTTCCTGTTGATATACAAGTTCTTTGTTGGCTATTACAAGTTCTGCCGCCCGGGCATTTTTTTCAGTTAACTGATTATTAAGCTCTTGCTTTGCTATAACAAGCTCTTTGCTTGTTTGATCTTTATCCATTTCCATTCGGTTGCTTAATTGGTAGGAGTTAAGCAACATTATACACGCAGTTGCAACTTGATGGCTTATACAGAAATTTGCGTAAAAAGTTGCAAAAAAGCAGCTTTTAGCAAGTTATATTTTAAACATTTTTAGAATGTAAAACCTTGCCTATGGCTGGGAATTTTGATTGTTATAAAAAAGGAAAATGTTTTGAATTATAACTATGAGGTAATATAATACCCTTTACAGCATCAGCTTGCTTGCCAGCCCCAGCAAAATGAAGAATCCAAAAACGTCTGTAAACGTGGTTATAATTATGGATGATGCTATTGCCGGGTCTATCCCCACCCGCTTTAAAACAAGGGGAATTGCAGAGCCCGCTATCCCTGCTATAATCAGGTTTCCGGTCATGGCGCTGAAGATTACTAATCCTAAAATGGGGTTTGAATCATAAATCCAGGCAAAGATGAAAACAATAAGCCCGATGACCGCTCCATTGATCATGCCCACTGTAAACTCTTTCAAAACTGTTCTGTAGGCCTGATTATCCGTAAGGTCGTTCAACGAAATACGGCGCACCGTTACAGCAAGAGATTGCGTTGCCGAATTTCCGCCCATGCCTGCAATAATGGTCATATAAGCCATTAAAACCGGCACACTATCAATAATATTGCTAAAATGCCTGATTACCGATGAGGCAAGGAAAGCAGTGCCGAGGTTGAGCACAAGCCAAGGCAGGCGGCTTTTTACAGCTTCTACCCAGTTTCCTGATAGCTCCTCATCTTCTGATACACCGGAAATTTTCAGGATATCTTCGGTATTTTCTTCTTCCAGCACGTCAATAACGTCATCGAAGGTTATGCGTCCCAGCAAATGCATTTCATCATCCACAACCGGTATGCTGGTAAGGTTGTACTGAGAAATAAGCTTGGCAACCTCTTCCTGATCGGTTTCGGCTTTTACAAAAACATAATCAGCATTGATAATTTCGCTGATGCGAACGGTGTATTTTGCTTTGATGATATCTTTTAACGAAACAATCCCCATCAGGTGGTTTTCATCGTCAATTACCATGATGGTATAAAATTCTTCAATTTCTTCCGACTGGCGGATTACCTCATCAAGTGCCTCTTTTTTGGTAAAGTTCTGGTTTATACTGATGATTTGGGTGTTCATCAGCCCGCCAGCTGTATCCTCATCGTATGTTAAAAGATTACGGATTTGCGAAGCGTCTTCGGCATCTAATTGTTCAAGTATTGCATTCTGGCGCTCTTCGGGCAGCTGGCTGATAATGTCGGTAGCATCATCATAATCCAGCTCTTCCATAATTTCAGAGCGTTTTTCCGGATGCAGTTTCTCCAGAAGTTCTCCGGGCTGTATTTCGGCATCCATTTCCGAGATAACTTCGGAGGCAATATCAGATGGCAGGATATGGATTATCCGTTCGCGGGCTTCGAGCGGGAGGCTCTCAAAAAGAATTGCAATTTCTGAGGCGTGATACTCTGATAATAAGGATTTTAGTAATTCCTCATCCCCTTCCAGCGCAAGTTTTATGCGTTGGGTATCGGATTTATCAAGCTCGAAGGATTGCATTTTTCGCTAAAATAGCAAAATGGGGCGGGATTTGAGCCTTTTAATGTTTAGTGGCAGGATACTTTTATGGTGAAACATTTGGTTTTAGCAAGCCCTTAGGAATTTAACAAACCGATTTTTTTAAGTGTTTTCTCCAGCCAATTTTTTTAGCTTTGATGGATCAGGAGGGCTAATTGGATAGTGTTTACTCTCAAAATCAGCTATCATTTGCACAAGCATATCTGCTTCATCGCTTTCAGTTGTACCTATCGGTGCATCAAAAACAACTTCCAGCCTTTTTAAGAATGCTTGAAAATTTAATTCAGCTTTTATTGGTTCGATTTCCATTGTATAGATTTATGCCACCCTTTCAGGGTTTTATTATGACTTTTGATTGTTGTTACAAAATTTCATCCCTTGGGGATTCATATACCCCGCGTATTTTTCTATTATAAAAAACTTTCCAGAGCCAATTTGTAGCCAGCCATACCAAAGCCTGTAAGCACGCCTTTGCAGTTTTTCCCCGTAAGGGAAACATGCCTGAACTCTTCGCGGGCATAAATGTTGGAGATATGCACCTCTACAACCGGCGTATTAATTGCCGCAATAGCATCCGCAATAGCAACTGATGTATGCGTATAGCCACCTCCGTTCAGGATAATTCCATCATAGCTAAAACCTGTTTCATGCAGTTTGTTAATAATTTCGCCTTCCACGTTGCTTTGGAAATAGTCGATAGTTAGTATGCTGTAGGTATTGCGGAGTTCTTCCAGATAAGATTCAAAGGAGCTATCGCCATAAATAGATTTTTCGCGTGTGCCCAACAGGTTTAGATTTGGGCCGTTTATTATCTGTACTTTCATTATGCAGATGGAATGTAGTAAGTGAATCGCTTTGCCAGCCAAATATATTATTAAAACACTAAAATTGCAGCGATGAACTGGGCATCGGCTATAGCCGGATTTAAAACTTACCTGCGTTTGGAGCGCTCGCTTTCTGCAAATACGGTTGAAGCCTATTTGCATGATGTGGACAAGCTTGTGCAATTTTGTGATGCAACAAGCGGCAAAACTCCTTTAGAGGTAGTCCCCGAAGACTTAAAACAGTTTTTGGTTTGGGCCAACGAATTGGGGATGCTGCCTTCTACTCAGGCACGTGTGCTTTCGGGACTAAAAGCTTTTTTCAAGTTTCTGGTTTTGGAAGAGAATTTAAAAACAGACCCCTCTGCCCTGCTGGAAACTCCCAGGCTAAGCCGTAAACTGCCTGATACGCTTAGCATTATTGAAATAAATAATCTGATTGATGCCATAGACCTTTCAAAACCGGAAGGCATGCGCAACAAAGCTATGCTTGAAGTGCTTTATGGCTGTGGTTTGCGTGTATCTGAGCTTGTGGGATTGTTGCGTTCAAACCTGTTTACTGAAATTGAATTTATTAAAGTAACTGGAAAAGGCAATAAAGAAAGGCTTGTGCCAATTGGCAGCGAGGCGGTAAAATACCTGAAAATTTATCTGGAAGAAGTGCGTGTGCATGTTCCCGTGAAAATCGGAAAGGAAGATTTTGTGTTCCTCAACCGTCGTGGCACCCCCCTTTCTCGGGTTATGATTTTCATGATCATAAAAGCGCTGGCAGCAAAAACGGGATTGAAGAAAACAATCAGCCCTCACACTTTCAGGCACTCTTTTGCCACTCATTTAATTGAAGGCGGAGCAGATTTGCGTGCTGTGCAGGAAATGCTGGGCCATGAAAGCATTACTACAACGGAGATTTATACGCATTTAGACCGTGATTTTTTGAGGAGCACAATCATCCAGTATCATCCGAGAAGTTAACCTTTGTCATACTGAACGCAGTGAAGTATCTTGCTCACGGATTATAGATTCTTCCTTCGTCAAAATGACAAAAGACCATCCTGTCCTTGCCCTGCATATCCTGCTTTAATTCTATGTTTTTAAACCCTTTATCTTTTAACAGATCAATTATTTCCGCTCCTGAATTTTCATTTATTTCAAAAAAAAGCATCCCATTGGGCT
>JAYVNR010000124.1:0-5965 GCA_043758305.1 Pedobacter sp.
CAAATCAAACTACCGTTTTCCCGTCCTATAATAGCCCCTCCGCCCCCGCTACTTTAGCATTGTGATCAAACTAAAGGAGGCTTTGAGCGTAATGGGCAAAACAGATGCACGGCAACGTGCGCTGCCTTTCCACATTGTTTTTTGCACGGCAGATAGTAACAGGGGCACCGGCGGCGATATCATTGAATATGACAAAGCCATTTTAAGCCGCCACAAATACTCTCGCGGCAAAACCACCGCCGTATTCGTTTCAGACGGCAACAGCCGGGGCAAGCGCAAGTACAGCACCGTCAATATCTGTTACGTCGGCTCTTCCGATATCACCAAAGTACATATTGAC
The DNA here is from genome assembly GCA_043758305.1 of Pedobacter sp. Lineage (GTDB taxonomy): Bacteria > Bacteroidota > Bacteroidia > Sphingobacteriales > Sphingobacteriaceae > JAQSWM01. The sequence goes on from JAYVNR010000124.1 coordinate 341, forward strand.
CTGATCCTCGAACTTAACAGCCAGCCGGTAGTATGAAGCAAGTTGCCATAATGGATGATATTGCCGTTTTGCCAAACTCCGGGCTTGTAGTTTTGCTTAGCGGGGCTTTAAACAAGCCGGCAAAGAAAATAAACCGTAACCCGCTTGTAAAAGATTTTCTCAACAATGGCGGAGCTTTGGCATATTGGGGGCAGCACAATGATTTTCCGCAATACATTAACGAGCAAATAGCAAAAAACCCCATCATCGGGCGCACCCTGGATGATAAGGTTTGCATGGCACAGGGAAAAGATGTTGTGCCTATTTATTTTGACTGGGATGCAGATGGCAAAAAAACTATCAAGTACATCAATGATCAGGAAATTTGGGATTTTCTGGACCTGATATCCACCCAAAATTACGTGAACGAAGCCCTGAGCGACATGTTTAGGTTTTATAATTTCTTCCCAAAGCTCACCACCAACATTAATAAATCAAAAATACTGCGCATAGATGTAGAAGAGGCTTGTTTCTCCCGTTTTAGCAAACAAAACAGCGATGGCATTTGCGAAACAGTTTTCGTGAACGCCAACTGGCCACGGGCTACAATATTTGATTTAGAAACTCTGGCATACCCTGTTTTAAACCCATATGGCTTTGATCTGGTTGCAGAAGCCAAGCAGTTAAATGCATTTGAGTTTATTTTTCCCATGAGCTATGCAACATCTGGCAAAACATATTACCAGATGCCGCACTGGGTAGCATTTTTAGAAAGCGAGTGGAACGATGTGCTCGTTTTAATTCCTAAAATCAAAAAATATCTCATGAAAAATGAGATAACAGCCAAGTTCATGATCGAGCTGCCTGATTACTATTTCTCAGAAAAATTTGGCAAAAAATATTCCAGCGCCGCCGAAGATGTGAAACTGTCTATGCGCTTTAAAGAGCTTAAAGCATGGGACGAATTTCTGAGCAACGTAGAAAATTCCGGCAAATCAATAGCCTCAATTTTTAAGGTTATAAATGGCGACAAAAAAGTTCCTGGCGTAACCATTACGCCAATCGAGAGCAAATTGAAAGACGGCGAAAAACTAAAAGACAACCAGGAAGCGTTCAGCCTGCTGCTCTATGCGCTAGGCGTAGATCCATCCCTGCTCGGCTTCAACCCCGGCGAACAAAGCAGCCACAGCGGTACCGATAAGCGAGAAGCCTTTATGATTTTCTTAGCCAAAATTGAGCCATACCGCAAAAAAGTTTTAGCTCCCCTCAACTTTATTGCCAAATACAACGGCTGGATGGATAAATACCCACGCATGCGCTTTGTTTTTGAAGACACGTTGCTAACAACATTAGATCAGGGCGGCAGTACAGAACAGGCTTTAAGCACCGGGAAAGGGTTAAAAGGAGCGGCATAATGGCAATAATAACCGATATCACCACCATTTTAAAGCACATCCCGGTAAATGATGGCTTCACGTATAGCCTTATAAAGCCATTTATTGAGCAGGCAGAAGAAAAATTTTTGTTGCCAATTATTGGCCGTGAATTTTACCAGGAACTTGAAGATGGGAATATTGAAGATGAAAAGCTGGTCAACTTTGTAGAACGTGCAATTTCAAACATTGCTTTCTGGCTCTACCTGCCCATTGGGAACGTAGAAATTAGCGATGCCGGCATCCGGATCAACAGCACCGCCGATAAAAAAACGGCATTTGAGTGGCAGGTTAACCAGGTGTTAAATTCTGTAGCCAGCCTGGGCATGGACAATCTGGAAATGATGCTCCAATACCTAGAAGCTCCCCGGCCAGCCGGCGAAGCAACAGATCCTTTCGCTATTTACAAAGCCTCCGCAGAGCGGGAAGCCTCCCAAAAATTATTCCTGCCAAATGCAACAGAATTCAATGCGTATTACGCCATTGGGCGCAGCAGGCTAACCTATATCTGCCTGCAAACCATTTGCCGCCATGTGCAGCAGGAAATGATAGATCCGCTAATGCCTGAAGATTTGACAACGCTAGAGCCTGCCGCCATTCGCTGCATAAAAAGCGCAATAGCTTACCAAACCATTTTAGAGGCATTGCATCAGCTTGCGGTAGATATTTCGCCAATGGGCTTATCTGCCAATTACCTAAGCATGGTAAATAATATTTACAAAACACCAGCCGCAGATAGCAGGGTGCAGATGCTCATGAGCCATGTAAGAGAGAAAGCAGCCGGGTATTTCAGGCAAATGCCAGAGCTTTTGCCAGGCTACGTAGAAGCCGAAGGTGGCGGTACCATAGACCCTACAGATTTATCAATATTCCCTGCCTTTTGATCATGAAAATGGCAATCAAAATAATAGTCGCTATCTCCCTCACTATAGCCTGCGGATATTTTGCAGCTATAAACCAGCTTACGCTTTTCACTATTAGCATCCTGGTGCTGTTGTGGCAATCATTTTTACTAATGGATTACATAGACCAAAAATGGAACTAAAGGTTTTCCGCAAAAAATACACCGATAAAACCACCATGGGCGAGCTGCATTTAAACGGCACGTTCTTCTGTTACACGTTGGAGGACGTTTGCCGCGATAAAAACCACGACGGCGACCTGAACGACCGCGATGAAACCAAAATTTACGGCGAAACCGCAATACCTTTCGGGAAGTACGAGGTAAAGCTCACCATGAGCAAGCGATTTAAAGTATTGATGCCAGAAGTGCAAAATGTGCCGGGCTTTGAAGGGATACGGATCCATTACGGCAACCAGGCGGTAGACACACACGGCTGCCTGCTCATTGGCGCAACAAAAGCACCTGATTTTGTAGGCAATAGCCGCATAACATTTGATAAGCTGATGATACGATTGAAGGCGATGGCAAAAACAGAGGATATTTTTATAACCTACTACGATGATTAAGAAAGCAATTGAAAATACATCTAATATAACAATGGACTGGGGCAATTTAAGCTTTAAGGGCAAAGACATTATAGTACTGGTGATCTACATAGCAACGCTAGCATTTGCGGTTGCGGGGGTCAAAAATTCTTTAGACAGCCAGGGGCAAAAGATTGAGGCTTTGCAATTGCAAATGACCGAGGCAAAAACAGACGGCAAAGACGACGGAAAAGCCAATACGCTAATACTTCAGAGCCTCCAAAATCAAATCAACGCAAACGCAACACAAATTCAGCTAATAAAGCAGGATGTTCAAACTTTAAAAGATTCCAACAACCGGAATAATGCTAATTGATATGAAAAAGCAAAAAACCATTACCATCAACGGGAAGCCCGTTGCGGTAAAACATGATTCAAATAGTTTTAGCATTGGCTGGAAAGATGGGCTTAGAGCTTTGTTGCTGGCGGTTATTTCGCCCGTATTACTTGTAATCCAACAAAGCATGACAGCAGGAAATTTGCAGCTTAATTGGAAGACGCTTTTGGCTACCGGTTTAAGCGCAGGAATTGGCTATTTGTTAAAAAACTACTTTACCCCCGGCGAAATTGTGCTGGATAAAAAAACGCTATAAGAAAGGATAAAAAAACAGGTGGTAGAACTAAAAAATCAAGAAATTTCCCAATATAATGACTTAGCAATTTTTATAAATAAGGCTAATGAAAGGAGATTTAACGATGCGTTGATGATGGTAATAATAATTGAGATTCAGTTAAAGAGCTTAAATTTTAATGAGGATATGATCTTGCCGAGATATTTTAATAAAAGCGTTAAATATCTGGGAGAAATTTATGAAAGAAGCGCATTCATAAAGGACCTGGTGAATAAAAAAATTATAGGCCAAATAAAAAAATTAATAGAAACCGGTAGCTCCATGGATTTCAAAAACACTGCAGCAATTAAAAACTGGATTTCAAAAGAAACAGGGATCAACAATTGTTCCATGTCATCACTATATTGATATCGATAAAAAAACGCTATGAAAGCCCCAGTGTTTGAAGCATCGCTAAAAAGCCACCTCAACCGCCCAAGCAACCAGCCCGGCAAGCTTGTATTATTGATTGTTAAGCCAATCATGAGCTATCTCATTAATTGGGCAATAAAATCTTGCAAATCGTGGCTCAAAGAAAAAGGCTACATAGATGAGCGGACTGGAGATATAATGCTGTAAATTCTAATACTTGATACCAGTAAGTGCAGAAAATAGCCTTTAAAAAAACAAATGCCAAGCCCATCACGCTGGTTGGCCCCGGGATATGGGATGAACTCACTCCCGCAGGCTTGCTGGCTGTTATGCGCTGCCGTGCGCTCCAAAAAAGCGAATATGAACAAGCGCTTATACTGGTAAAAGTGCTGTTCAATATCCCGGAGCAAAGCTTTAAAAACTTAAATTCCGTGCAGGCGTCACAGCTTGCTGCGGTTGTAAACTTTTTGTTTGAGCCGTTCTCCGAGATGGACAAATGGCTGCTAAAAATGGTTTTTTGTGGCCAATTAAAACTGATCGGCCCCGCCGATGGGCTGGCAAATATCAGCATGGGCGAGCTCATGTATGCCGACGAAAATTTGAAGCGGTACCAGAAAACAAAAAACACCGGCTATCTGGATAAATTAATTGCATCACTGTACCGAAAAGAGGGAAGCGATGAATGGTTTGAGAAAAGCGGCGACATGCGTGAGCCATTTAACAAGGCACATCTGGAGAGAAATGCCGAAGCGCTTAGCACATTAAAGCCCGAAATAAAACAAGCAATCCTGCACAATTACATCTGCTGCCGCAGTGCAATGGCCAAGCATTTTAAGCATGTGTTCATTAAAGCCGATGAAGAAGAGGGCGATAAACCAGCCGCTAACGGCAACTGGTTAGATGTTGCCATACAACTGGCACGTAAAGAGCATGCGCTAGGCACTATAGATCAGGTGGAAGGGCACAACGCCTACCTGGTTTTAAAGGTGCTGGATGTTGCTATAAAAGAAGCCGAAGAGCGGGAAAAAGAATTGGAACGATTGCGTAACAAATAAAGCCATGGTAATAGAAACATTTTTTGAAAGCTACTTCCAGAACATTGCCAATAAGCTGAAATTTATCGGTCCGGTTGCCGAGGGCAGCGGCAAGCAGAATGTTTTTTTTATTGATAGCCTCGATAACCTTTCCGAGCTTAACGATGCAATGCGCCGCAAAGCCCCGGCAACATTATTGATTGTTGAGCTTTTTGAAGATCAGCTAACAGATCAGAACGCAGACAGTAACCGGGCATTGATCACCAGCGCCTTCGCTGTGCTGCAACAGGTGCCTGCAAAAGCTGATATTTCTGCCAGGCGCATAGCTAAAGCACAATGCCGGGATCAGGCTCGCAAAATAGCCCATCGTCTAAAGTTTGATGCCCTTAACGGCGAGCTTTACGAGCAAAATATCCTTTGCAAGCTTCAAAACAAAGGCTTTGAAGTTGGCCCAGTTGCAGATAGCTATTTCGGCTGGCGGTATACTTTTGAATGGAACAGCTTTGAAAATATCAAGATAAACCCCGCCGATTGGTATTAAGGTGGTTTAGCCGTCCTATAGTTTAGGCATTTCAAGAGGCATTTTTGACTAATGCCCATCACCATCCTCTCCCAGCCCGCAGAAATAGCCCTCTCCCGTAACCCGGTTTGGTTTAAGCTGCAAACAGATAACCTGTATGCAATGGCTGGGCAAAAAGCAGTGTTCGA
>JAYVNR010000125.1:0-5940 GCA_043758305.1 Pedobacter sp.
AAGTAAAATGGCAAAAGAAGTCGGTGCGTTAGTAAAATTACAGATCAAGGGCGGCGCTGCAAATCCATCCCCACCAGTTGGGCCCGCGTTGGGTGCAAAAGGTGTGAACATCATGGAATTTTGCAAACAATTTAATGCACGTACCCAAGATAAGCCAGGTAAAGTATTGCCTGTTGTAATCACCGTTTATGTTGACAAGTCTTTTGATTTTATCATTAAAACCCCTCCTGTAGCTATCCAGTTGTTAGAAGCAACCGGTATCAAAGGAGGATCTGCAGAGCCAAACCGTAAAAAGGTTGCCAGTTTAAACTGGGAGCAGGTGGAAACAATTGCAAAAGATAAAATGGTCGACTTGAATGCATTTACTGTAGAATCGGCCATGAAAATGGTTGCTGGTACAGCACGCAGTATGGGGATTACCGTTAGCGGTAGTGCGCCCTGGAACAATTAATTAATTAAATCAGTTTAAGAAGTGGCTAGATTAACAAAAAATCAAAAAACGGCACTATCCAAAATTGAGGTCGGTAAGTCGTACTCTTTGCACGAAGCTTCTGCTTTGGTAAAAGAGATCACAACTACCAAATTCGATTCATCGGTTGATATCGATGTTCGTTTAGGTGTAGATCCGCGTAAAGCCAATCAAATGGTGCGTGGAATTGCAACCCTCCCTCATGGCACTGGTAAAACTGTACGTGTTTTGGCTTTGGTAACTCCTGATAAGGAAGAAGAAGCTAAGGCAGCTGGTGCAGATTACGTAGGCCTGGATGAGTATATTGCCAAAATAGAAGGTGGCTGGACTGACGTTGATATCATTATTACCATGCCAAGTGTTATGGCTAAAGTAGGTAAACTGGGCCGTATTTTAGGGCCACGTAACCTCATGCCTAACCCTAAATCAGGTACTGTTACCACAGATGTGGGCAAGGCAGTAACTGATGTGAAAGGTGGTAAAATCGATTTCAAGGTAGACAAAACAGGTATCATCCATGCTTCTATCGGAAAAGTATCGTTCGATGCAGATAAAATTTATGAAAATGCGCTTGAGATCATTCAAACGCTTTCTAAATTAAAACCATCGTCGGCAAAGGGCACTTATTTTAAGAGCATTCACATGTCTTCTACAATGAGCCCGGGAATTGAAATTGAAACTAAATCAGTAGCGGGGATCTAATCATGAGAAAAGAAGAAAAACAAGAGATTGTTCAAGCTTTGACCGAGCAGATCAGCGAGTATGGTAATTTTTACATTACCGACACGTCAGAGCTTACTGTTGCTAAGATCAATATCATCCGCCGCAAATGCTTTGATAATAACATCACCATGCAAGTGGCTAAGAATACACTTATCCAAAAAGCTTTAGAAGCTGTTGGCGGAGATTATTCTGAATTATTAGATGCATTAAAAGGTTCTTCAACTATCATGTTCTCAGAATCAGCAAAAGCTCCGGCTAAACTGATAAAAGAACTTAGGAAAACCGGCGATAAGCCAGTTTTGAAGGCTGCTTACATTGATTCGGCTATTTTTATTGGCGATAATCAGTTAGATGCATTAGTAAACCTTAAATCTAAGGAAGAGCTTGTTGGCGAAATTATTGGACTATTGCAATCGCCTGCTAAAAACGTTATTTCTGCCCTTAAATCTGGCGGGAACACAATTGCAGGCTTAGTTAAAACATTACAGGAAAGAGGTTAATCTGAACGCCTTAAAGTTCGGAATTTTAAAACACAACGTAAATTCAAAAATTTAAATAAAATGGCAGATTTAAAAGCGTTTGCTGAGCAGTTAGTAAACTTGACAGTAAAAGAAGTTAACGAATTAGCTCAAATCCTTAAAGATGAGTATGGTATTGAACCTGCTGCTGCTGCGGTTGCAGTTGCTGGCCCAGCTGCTGGTGGCGATGCACCTGCTGCGGTAGAAGAAAAGACTGCATTTGATGTGATCTTGAAAGAAGCTGGTGGTTCTAAACTAGCTGTAGTAAAATTAGTTAAAGACTTAACAGGCTTAGGCTTGAAAGAGGCTAAAGACTTAGTTGACGGTGCACCTAAAGAAGTAAAAACAGGTGTTACTAAAGACGAAGCAGAATCTTTAAAGAAAGCATTAGAAGAAGCAGGAGCTGTTGTTGAGGTTAAATAATCCTACAAATAACTCTTAAAATGACTTTAGACTCCGGTTTTCACCGGGGTCTATTGCCATTTGTATGATACCCATTGTTGTTTGGCTTACAAATCTGGCCATCTACTCCAGAGAACAAGCTGCAGTTTATTTTTTAAACAAAAAATAATAATCCCTTGGCAAACAAAAAAAATCACAGCGAAAGAATAAACTTTGCAACCAGCAGGCACGTGTTAGACTACCCTGATTTTCTGGATGTACAGTTAGAATCTTTCAGAGAGTTTTTTCAATTAGAAACAACTTCTGATAACCGCCATCAGGAAGGCCTTTTTAAGGTTTTTTCTGAAAATTTCCCTATTTCAGACTCAAGGAACATCTTTGTTCTAGAATTCCTTGATTATTTCGTTGATCCTCCACGTTATGATATACGTGAGTGCATTGAGCGTGGATTAACTTACAGTGTGCCATTGAAAGCTAAGCTTCGCTTAAGCTGTAATGATGCAGAACATGAAGATTTTGAAACTATCGTTCAGGATGTTTATTTGGGAACTATCCCATACATGACCCCGAAAGGTACTTTCGTAATAAACGGAGCTGAGCGTGTAATTGTATCTCAATTGCACAGGTCGCCAGGCGTGTTCTTCGGCCAAAGCCGCCACACTAATGGAACCAAGCTGTATTCTGCCCGTGTTATCCCTTTTAAAGGATCATGGATAGAGTTTGCAACAGACGTTAATAACGTGATGTATGCTTACATAGACCGTAAGAAAAAATTCCCGGTTACTACTTTATTGCGTGCTATTGGCTATTCTGATGACAAGGACATCCTTGAGTTGTTTGAACTGGCTGATGAAGCTAAAGTGAGCAAATCTGGACTGAAGAAATTCATTGGTCGTAAGCTTGCCGCAAGGGTATTGAAGAAGTGGGTAGAAGATTTTGTGGATGAAGATACCGGCGAAGTGGTTTCTATAGATCGTAATGAAATAATCCTTGAGCGTGAAACCGTTCTGGATGACGACCATATCGATATGATAATCGATGCAGGTGTGAAAAGCATTATCTTAACAAAAGAGGATGCTTCTAACAATGCCGATTATTCTATCATCTATAATACTTTACAAAAAGATACATCTAACTCTGAGAAGGAAGCGGTAGAGCATATCTATCGCCAACTGCGCAACGCTGAACCACCTGATGAGGAAACTGCTCGTGGTATCATCGATCGTTTGTTCTTCTCAGATAAAAGATATGATTTAGGCGATGTGGGCCGTTACCGCATCAACCGTAAATTGAAATTGAGCACTCCTGACGAAACTAAGGTTTTAACTAAGCAGGATATTATAGCCATTGTTAAGTACCTGATCAAACTGATCAATTCTAAAGCAGAGGTGGATGATATCGATCACTTGTCAAACCGTCGTGTTCGTACAGTAGGTGAGCAGTTATATGCTCAGTTCGGTGTTGGTTTGGCTCGTATGGCCCGTACCATCCGCGAGCGTATGAACATTCGTGACAACGAGGTGTTCACGCCAACCGATCTGATCAATGCTCGTACACTTTCATCTGTGATCAACTCGTTCTTCGGAACTAACCAGTTATCGCAGTTTATGGACCAAACCAATCCACTGGCAGAGATTACGCACAAGCGTCGTCTGTCAGCCCTTGGGCCCGGTGGCCTGTCACGTGAGCGTGCAGGTTTTGAGGTTCGTGACGTACACTATACCCACTACGGTAGGTTGTGCACAATCGAAACTCCAGAAGGACCGAACATTGGGTTGATTTCATCGCTTTGCGTTCACGCGAAAATTAACACGCTTGGTTTCATTGAAACGCCTTATCGCAAGGTTGACAAGGGACGGGTAGTTGTTGAAGAATCGGTTATTTACTTATCTGCTGAAGATGAGGATTCAAAAACGATTGCTCAAGCAAACGCACATTATAACGATAAGGGAGTTTTTGATACCCCACGGGTAAAAGCACGTTTTGAGGGCGACTTTCCGATTATTGAGCCGGAAAGACTGGATTTAATTGACGTTGCGCCAAACCAGATCACTTCAATTGCAGCTTCATTGATTCCATTTTTGGAACACGATGATGCTAACCGTGCCCTGATGGGATCTAACATGCAGCGCCAGGCGGTGCCTTTATTGCGCCCCGAAGCACCAATTGTTGGTACTGGCCTTGAAGGCCGGGTAGCCCGCGATTCAAGAACGCTAATCAATGCAGAAGGAAATGGTGTTGTGGAATATGTAGACGCTAATGAGATCAAAATCCGTTACGAAAGAAATGAAGACGATGTTCTTGTTTCTTTTGAGGGCGAAGTAAAATCTTATCTTCTTACTAAATTCAAAAAAACTAACCAAAGCACTTGTATCAACTTAAAGCCAATTGTTAAAAAAGGCCAAAAGGTAACTAAAGGACAAGTTCTTTGCGAAGGATACGCAACTCAGGACGGCGAGCTAGCGCTTGGCCGTAACTTAAAAGTGGCGTTCATGCCTTGGCAAGGTTATAACTTTGAGGATGCGATAGTGATTTCTGAGCGTGTAACAAGCCAGGATATTTTCACATCGCTTCATATCGAAGAGTTTGAACTTGAAGTACGTGATACAAAGCGTGGCGAAGAAGAATTAACACCAGATATCCCCAACGTTTCTGAAGAAGCAACTAAGGACCTCGACGAAAACGGTATCATCCGTGTGGGTGCTGAAGTTAAAGAGGGCGATATACTGATCGGTAAGATCACCCCGAAAGGAGAGTCTGACCCTTCGCCAGAAGAAAAACTTCTACGTGCAATTTTTGGAGACAAAGCAGGCGATGTGAAAGATGCGTCTTTGAAAACTCCCCCATCTATACATGGTGTTGTTATCGATACTAAACTCTTTTCTCGTGCCAAAAAAACAACTAAAGCGGAAGAGAAATCTCTAATTGAGAAATTAGATGCAAGGCATGATAAAACTGTTAAGCAGTTAAAGGAATCGCTTCTTGAAAAACTCTTCACCATTGTGAATGGCAAAACTTCACAGGGCGTTAACAATGTTTATAAAGAGCAGCTTGTGCCAAAAGGCGTAAAGTTTACTCAAAAAATACTTGCTGACCTGGAATATGCCAACATCAACCCAACTAAATGGACAACTGATGAAGATAAGAATGAGCTTATTAAATTAACGCTGCATAATTATAACATCAGGCTTAACGAAGAGCTTGGCGCTTATAAACGCGATAAATTTGCAATCAGTGTAGGCGATGAGCTTCCTTCTGGAATCGTGCAGATGGCTAAAGTGTACATCGCTAAAAAGCGCAAGCTTAAAGTGGGTGATAAAATGGCTGGTCGCCACGGTAACAAAGGTATTGTTGCCCGTATCGTTCGCGATGAAGACATGCCGTTCCTTGAAGATGGAACTCCTGTTGATATAGTGCTTAACCCACTGGGCGTACCTTCGCGTATGAACCTTGGGCAAATTTACGAAACCGTTCTAGGATGGGCTGGTAAAGAGCTGGGCATTAAATTCGCTACTCCAATTTTTGATGGTGCAAGCCATGCAGAGGTTGAGGAGTGGGTTGCTAAAGCTGGTGTGCCTGCATCGGGAAGGACCTATTTATACAATGGGTTAACTGGCGAGCGCTTTGACCAACCAACTACAGTAGGTATTATCTACATGCTGAAACTTGGGCACATGGTTGATGATAAAATGCACGCACGTTCAATAGGGCCATACTCACTTATTACACAACAACCATTGGGCGGTAAAGCGCAGTTTGGTGGCCAGCGTTTTGGTGAGATGGAGGTTTGGGCTTTGGAAGCATTTGGTGCTGCCAATATCCTGCAAG
>JAYVNR010000126.1:0-5882 GCA_043758305.1 Pedobacter sp.
TTTGCATGCTCAAACAGCTCTTGCAGCTGATCGCCAAACAAAACTCCTTTATAACCTTTTAAGCTCATTGATTTATTTTTTAAATTAATATTGCCGAAATTAAAGATTTTGGCACAACTGCCAAGCACAAACTCATATAATTGATAAGTTCCGCCAACGAGATTAAACACTATGGTTTCTTAAAATTTTTGTTTCTTTGCATGTTCTATCCCTACAAATGGCTTGGTTTAAAAGAGAGAAAAAAGGAATTATCACTTCTACGGAAGAAAAAAAAGAAGCCCCCGATGGCATATGGAACAAATGCCCAAGCTGTAAAAAGCCTCTTCACTATGCAGAACAGGTAGAAAACAACTACGTTTGCCATTATTGCAACTACCATCTCAGAATTGGCTCTAAAGAATACTTTTCAATTCTATTTGATGATAACGAATTTATCGAGCTCTTTGAAAACCTGCGTTCTGCCGACCCCTTAACTTTTACTGACACCAAACCATACACTGAGCGCCTACAAGACAGTTATGTAAAAACCGGGCTTAATGATGCCATACGCTCGGGAAAAGGGCAAATAAATGGGCTAGACCTGGTTATTGCCTGTATGGACTTCAATTTTATTGGAGGATCTATGGGATCTGTAGTTGGAGAGAAAATTGCACGTTCAATAGATTATTGCATCGAGCATAAAATCCCCTTTTTAATGATTTCAAAATCTGGTGGGGCACGGATGATGGAGGCAGCCTTTTCTTTAATGCAAATGGCTAAAACATCGGCTAAGCTTGCGCTTTTAAGCAAAGCCAAAATTCCATACATATCATTGCTTACTGATCCTACTACCGGAGGCGTAACTGCATCTTATGCGATGCTTGGCGATATCAATATTTCTGAGCCAGGCGCTTTGATAGGATTTGCAGGTCCAAGAGTAATTAAAGAAACCATTAAAAAAGATCTTCCCAAAGGCTTTCAGACTGCAGAATTCGTTTTGGAACACGGCTTTTTAGATTTCATTTTAGATAGACGGGTTATGAAAACTAAGCTTTCTTCCTTTCTTAAAATGATTGCAAATTAAAAAGCCACTGATTGCTCAGCGGCTTTTCTCATAGGATTCTAAATTTAACTCCTTCAGTCCGTAACTCCCGAAGGCAACAATCAATCTATCAAAACATAAAACTATAACTCACTTAGTCAACTTCTGCCTTTAATATGATACCAAGTTATGGGGGCTTAATGAAATTAAAATGAAATTATACGAAAGATTGAAAAATATTTATGCCCTATAAATTATAATCTCTTTTGCTGCCCGAGCCCTGTACTACAGGGTCATGGCCTATCATTGTGCCTGTAGGCCAGCCGTGATCACGGCTGGAAAAATTCGGGTCTAGTTAAAATGTTGTTGGACGCTCCAATGGATCAAAATCGTCAGCATCATCAATTTCATCCTCATCAATATCAAGGCTTTCTTCGTCATGATCGGTTTCTATCGGTATAAGCTCCTCATCGTCATCATCCTCATCAGGGCCTGTGCCTTCCGAATCTAACACCCCACTGTTATGAGTATCATCAATCAGATCATAAGGGCCTGCAATGCCATTATCATTATCCGGCGTTACCGTAGGTATATTGAATTCCTCTTCGGTTGTAGCTCCGGGCTTATTGTTTTCCCAGCTATCCTCAACTGTTTCAATATCAATTGTATTAAGCTGATTATAGTTTTTCCTGGCAGGGTCTGAATCGTTTTGATTTTGACCGTTATTGTAGTTTTCCATACCTGTTAGTTTTAGTAAATGTTACTTAATTAACACACAGTTTGACGTTTGTTTTTAAAATTTAGAATTACTCAACTATGGTTTTAAAAGGTTTTTAAGGTTGACAATAACATAATCTATCTCTTCACGGGTATTTAGTTTGCTGAAGGAGAAACGAACGGCAGGGCGGTTGGGGCTAGAGCCGATAGCTGTTAGCACATGCGACCCAATGTTGCTCCCCGAGCTGCATGCACTTCCCCCTGATGCTGATATTCCCAATATATCCAGGTTAAATAATAACATATCTGCCATATCCATTTCTGGAAATGACACATTAAGTACAGTATAAAGGCTCTTTTCAGGATTTGTTTCGCCGTTAAATTCTACGCCTGCAACCTCGCTTTTAAACTTCTGCACCATATAATTTTTCAGTTCCTGGATATATTGTTGATGGGTATCCATTTGTGAATATGCAAGCTCCAGCGCTTTCGCCAAGCCGACAATGCCGTATACGTTTTCTGTGCCGCCCCGCATATTTCGCTCTTGCGATCCTCCCAAAATCATGGGAGCAATTTTTATTTTATGGCTTATGTAAAGAAATCCAGCTCCTTTTGGCCCATGCAATTTATGTGCTGCGCCTACCATAAAATGTACTTTTAGTTTTGATAGGTCATGCCGGTAATGACCGATAGCCTGAACAGTATCGCAATGAAAAATTGCATTGTATTGCTCGCATAACTCGCCAATTTTAACAATATCGTTAATGGTACCAATCTCGTTGTTGGCATGCATCAGCGAAACAAAACTTCGGTCATTGTTTTGGAGGAGTGTTTCTAAATGTCCTAGGTTTAAATTGCCTTTCTCATCAACATCTACAAAGCTTAGCTCAATGCTGCCGCTTTTTTCCATCGCCTCCAGGGTATGCAAAACAGCATGGTGCTCAAGTCGCGAAGTGATTGCATGTGTTAGATTATATGCTTTTATTCCGGAACTAATTGCCGTATTATCTCCCTCTGTACCTCCGGAAGTAAAGAAAATTTCAGCTGGCGAAGCACCCAAAATGCTTGCAACAGTTTTACGGGCTTTTTCAATAAGGGTGCGCACTTCACGCCCATGCGCATGTATTGAAGAAGGATTTCCGAAATGGAGCTCCATTACCTGATACATTTCGCTTAAAACCTCTTTATCTATAGGCGTAGTAGCCGCATTGTCAAGGTATACACGCATTAGTTAGGGATAGAATAATTTGTGAACACCCTATGGCTTGATTCCAAGTATTTTGTTAATGTCATTGATAATTTTGCTTGCTAAAGCCTCTGCCTCTGCTTCTGTCGCAGATTCAGAATAAATACGGATTATAGGCTCTGTATTTGATCGGCGCAGATGCACCCATTGTTTGTCAAACTCTATTTTTAAGCCATCAATAGTGCTGTAAGGTTGATCTTTGTACTGTTCCTCCACCTTTTTTAACAATAGATCAATATCCATTTGAGGGGTAAGCGTAATTTTATTCTTTGAAATAAAATAATTTGGATAGCTTCTTTTCAATACTGAAACGGACTGGTTAAATTTTGCCAGGTGAGTTAAAAACAAAGCAATTCCCACCAGTGCATCTCTTCCATAATGCAGTGCCGGATAAATTATGCCTCCGTTGCCTTCTCCACCTATTATGGCATTAGTTTCTTTCATCTTGGTTACTACATTTACCTCGCCCACAGCAGCGGCATTATATTCCATGCCCAAACGCTCGGTCACATCGCGTAAAGCACGGGTGGAAGAAAGGTTAGAAACAGTATTTCCGGGAGTGTTCTGCAAAATATAATCTGCAACTGCAACCAATGTATACTCCTCGCCGAACATAGTACCATCCTCACAAACAAAGCATAAACGATCAACATCCGGATCAACGGCAATGCCCAGGCTTGCACGCTTTTTAATTACTTCCTGCGAAAGGGCAACAAGATTTTCTGGCAACGGCTCGGGGTTATGCGGAAAATCACCATCGGGCTTGCAATAAAGTTCATGTATAGTTTCTACGCCCAATGCCCTTAATAAAGCGGGCACAAAAATGCCGCCACTGGAATTAACACAATCAATAGCTATCTTGAAACGGGCTTTTTTAATAGCTTCTACATCTACCAGCTCAAGAGCCAAAATTTTATCGATATGCTTTTGTAGGTATGTATCATTAAAAGTGACCTTGCCGAGGCAATTCACTTCTTCAAATTCTACATCGCCTTTTTCTGCTATATCAAGCACTTCTTTGCCATAAGCATCATTGATAAATTCGCCTGTGCTATCAAGCAATTTCAAAGCATTCCATTGTTTTGGGTTGTGGCTTGCTGTAAGGATAATCCCACCGCCGGCATTTTCTGCAGGGACAGCAATTTCAACAGTTGGAGTTGTTGATAAACCTAAGTCGATAACGTCTATGCCGATGCCTTGCAGTGTGCCTACTACCAGATTTCGAACCATATCGCCAGAAATACGTGCATCACGACCAATAACAACCTTCTTTTTGCCCGATTTAGCTACAAGCCATTTGCCAAAGGCAGAGGTAAATTTTACAATATCAACAGGAGTAAGCCCATCGCCAGGCAAGCCACCTATAGTGCCCCGTATACCTGAAATTGATTTAATTAACGTCATGGCATTAGATGTTTGGAAATGGCAAAAGTAAAAATAAAAAGCAGTATGATTTTAGCTTTGGTGTGTTGAAGCCCCAATTGTATATCTTTGCTGCACTACCGACAAGCTGACTATGTCAAAAAAATGGTTTCAAAACTGGTTCAACTCTCCCTATTACCATATACTTTACAGCCAGCGCAATGATGAAGAAGCCGAGTTTTTTATTGATAACCTTTGCGATTATCTAAAGCCTTCTACAGATTGCCGCCTGCTTGATATTGCCTGCGGAAGAGGGCGCCACGCTATTTACCTCAACAAAAAAGGCTACGATGTTACCGGCATAGATCTTTCATATTCAAGCATTAAATATGCCCGGCAATTTGAGAATAAACACCTGCAATTTTTTGTTCACGACATGCGGTACCTGTTTTACATAAACTATTTTGATATTGCATTTAACTTATTTACCAGCTTTGGTTATTTCGACAGCCAGAAAGACCATGTAAATGCTTTAAAAACCTTCAGGAAATCTCTCAATAAAAACGGCCTTCTTGTGCTTGATTATTTTAATATCGAAAAGATTTTGCGCAACCTTACCAAACGAGAAACGAAGCATATTGATGGAATAGATTTTTACATAAGCAAACATATTGCCGACAAAAAAATCATCAAAAGCATTTCTTTTGAGCACCGCAATAAAAATTACGCTTTTAAGGAAGAAGTGAAATCTTTTTCTTTAGCAGATTTTAAAGAGCTGTTTAAATTAAGCGGCTTTACAATTGTAAAATATTTTGGAGATTACAGGCTTAATGAGTATGACGAAGCCACCAGCGACAGGTTAATATTTATTTGTAAAAAAGCCGATGCTTGATCAACTCTTATTGTTGGACCAGAAATTATTTCATGCCATCAACATTGGGCTTGCAAATCCGTTTTTTGATTGGCTGATGCCCTTATTGCGGAACAGGTTTTTTTGGGCGCCACTATATCTGTTTCTAATTGTGTTTTTAACGAGGAATTATGGCAAGCGTGGCTATATGATCATATTATTCCTGTTGATCACCTTTGCTGTATCAGATTTTTTCACTTCATCGCTTATCAAACCAATTGTAGAACGTTTGCGCCCCTGCAATGACCCTGGCTTGAAGCTAAATATACACTCGCTAATTTCATGCGGCACAGGGTATAGCTTCCCATCTTCGCATGCTGCAAACCATTTTGCAATAGCTGTTTTCTTAATAGTTTTATTCATGAGGCGTTCAAAATTTATAATGCCGCTTAGCCTTTTTTGGGCTGCAAGCATTTGTTTTGCGCAAGTTTATGTAGGCGTACATTTTCCTTTTGATGTAATTGCCGGAGGTTTAATAGGTGCAATTATCGGTTACGTTACCGGAACCATATTTATGGCCGTTTACCCGGAAAAAAGATGGAATACTGGAAACTGATCATTTTATTCAGCACCTGCCTGTTGGGTGGCATGGCTGTATTTTTCTTTAAAAAGGATAATACCGATCG
>JAYVNR010000127.1:0-5864 GCA_043758305.1 Pedobacter sp.
ATAAAATGCACTAACCATATCGGCCCAATAAGCAAAAAACGTATATCATCTAAGAAAGATGGTTTTTTGCCTTCGATTTTATGGCCGATAAATTGACCTATCCAGGCAATAATAAATATCCCTGAACAAACCTGCCACATAGCTGGCCAACCAAATTGGCTATGCATGTTTTCCAGCCAAACAATTATCCCGGCAAAACCAAAAATAATTAACAACATGGCATAGGAGAGCACAGGCGATAAGCGATAATAGTAATAAATTGAAAAGGCTATAAGAAAGGAGCCCCAATTTATAAACCCATTATACTTTCCCAATAATGCAATATGCGGAAAAGGGATAGCCCAGATTAATCCGAACAAACTAAAAACAATAAGTGGTACACATATCCAGTGAATCAATTCGTTAGCAGGGTTATGGTGCGATTCTGAGTATTTCTCAAAATATACATCAACCTGTCGCTTGTCTATTTTATTTGGCATAAGCTAAATACAATTTTACGATAAGTTAATGGCTCTGCAATACACCCATTGTTTATATGTTAGGAAATAAAATAATGTGCTTTGGTAACTTAGTGATTGTTAATAGTATATCTTTAGTTAAACATCATACTAGAGTTATTTTACAGCAGTTAAATTCTTAGCCTGAAATGTATGACCTGGAAAAAATTTAGTGGAGAAACTCTTCAAACGCCTATTCTGGAAGAAGTAGAAAAAGTTATAGAACGCGAATATAACCTAGGCAATAAACTTAAAGTGTGTATTGGAACTGATTCGCAGGTTAAAGGAACCATAATAGATTTTGCTACGGTTATAGTTTTTTTGAGAGAGCAAAAAGGTGGTTTTATGTTTATCCATCAGGAACAAACCTCTCAGAAAATGAGCATAAAAGAACGTATGCTTACAGAAGTTCAAAAATCTATTGAAATAGCTTATTCTTTATGTGATCTGTTGGATCTCTATGATGTTGACCTTGAAGTTCATGCTGATATTAACACCAATCCCATGTTTAAATCAAATCAGGCGCTGCATGAAGCAATGGGATATATTTTAAGCATGGGCTTTGTTTTTAAAGCTAAGCCAGAAGCGTTTGCCAGCTCTGCATGCGCCAATAAAATTGTTCAATAAAACGACGATTTTATTGAACAAAAAAGCCATCGGAACGACCCGATGGCTTTTTTAATAATTGTGGGATTTAGAATGCGTATACAGCAGCTAAAGAAAATTGGGAAGCAGATTTAGTTGCAGTTCCATTTTCTTTTAAAAACTGATTTACAGAACCATTATCAAACCTTATTTCAGGTATAAATGTTAAGCCGCCAGCTTTCAAGTTGCCAGACAATGTAAAAGCAACAACAGATTGTCCAGGAACAACACCGGATAATGTCAAACCATTTTTTCCCGATTTTGAACTGAAATATTCACCTCTTACGCCCAATCCAAAACCTTTGGTAAATGAATTTTGCAAATAAAGTGCAGCACCCGAATAACCACCTTCAGCATCAACTTTCTTTTTAAAATCTGCAGCATTAAAACCCAGTTTAAATGTTTCAGATATTTGATATGATGTTGTTAAATCCAAAACGGTTCCATAACCACCATAAGCATCGGCTCCTGATAGAACATTAAGATAAGCAGACCAGCCTTCAACAGGTGCTAACATTAATTGAGCACCAAAGCTTGATACTCCTTTTGAAGCTGTGTAAACATTCCAATCATTGAATAGTCCTACCATAAGGCTTGCTTTGCTCGAAAATGCTAATGTGGCCTTTACGCCTGCATTTTGGAAAGGGCCATTGGTAAACAGGTATGAAGTAGAATAATTGTAATTCCCTACTGGAGAGATAACTTCATAGCCAATAAAAGTTCCAAAGTAACCTGCAGCCATAGAAAATTTATCAGTAAAAGCATATGTGGCATTTAGGTTTTGGACATGAAAAGAGTTGTTATTGGTGCCTGCATCGGGTATAGATTGTCCCTGCCCTCTAGGCCCAAATGCTAATTCGCCAACAAAAGAAGCTTTGCCAGTTGTTTTCTTTAAGGCAACATCAATCATGCCTAAGGAAACAGAATTTTGATCGGAAGCAAAGCTGGTTCCAATGTTTGCCACTTTGGCAAAATCATATTTAAAATACGTGTCAACAGACCCGGAAATTTGTAGGGGAGTTGAGGTGGTGTCTTGTGCTTTCGCAAAAGATAGCGTTGCTGCAAAAGCAGTCATCAAAGTAATTTTTTTGATCATTTTTCTAAAGTTTAATTGTTAAAGGGTTTAAGTGTATTTATTATTCAGAAAGCTCTTTTTTCAAAACCTCTCCATGTGCTGTAACTAAAACTGTTGTTTCACCATAATTTTCATTATGCTGGCTGGCATCAAGCCCAAGCTCTTCATCTTCTTCAGAAACTCTTATTGGCTGAATTGTATTAATAAGTTTAAAAATCAGGAATGAAACTGTGAAACTATAGGCTACAACTATCAAAACACCCTTTAACTGAATAAAGAAAAATTCTGCATTTCCATAAAACCATCCATCTACACCAGCAGAATTCACTGTTTTAGTAGCAAATAAACCAGTTAGCAACATTCCAACTATCCCGCCTACACCATGACATGGGAAAACATCCAGTGTGTCATCTAACGAAGTTTTAGATTTCCAGTGCACCGCTAGGTTTGAAAGTATGGCAGCAATAAATCCAATAAATATGCTTTGTGGGATAGCAACAAAGCCAGCTCCCGGCGTTATGGCAACAAGGCCCACTACTGCTCCAATACAAAATCCTAAAACTGAAGGCTTTTTGCCTCTTAAAACATCAAAGAACATCCACGACAAACCTGCGGCACCGGCTGCAATATTTGTGGTAGCAAAAGCAGAAACAGCTAAAGCATTTGCGCCCAGGGCAGAGCCGGCATTAAAGCCGAACCAACCGAACCAAAGCAAGCCGGTACCAATTAACACGTATGGTATATTTGCTGGCGGCACTTCTCGTTGTTCCATATGGGTTTTTCTTCTTTTCAGAACAAGTGCGCCGGCTAATGCTGCGCAACCTGCAGAAATATGTACCACAGTACCCCCGGCAAAATCGAATACGCCCATCTTGAACAATATTCCATCCGGATGCCAGGTCCAATGTGCTAATGGAAAATAGACAAACAAGCCAAACAGCACGATAAATAAAATATACGATGTAAACCTTATCCGTTCTGCAACCGCCCCCACAACAAGCCCCGGAGTAATTATGGCAAACATTAATTGGAACAAGGCGAATAGAGTTAAGGGGATGGTGGGCGCAAGGCTCCATGGCGCCCCGGAATTAACATCTTTAAAGAAGAGGAATGTTGAGGGGTCGCCAATTAGCCCGTTGATGCTTTTACCAAAAGAAAGGCTAAAACCAACCACAATCCATAGCACGCTAACCACACCAGCGGCAACTACGCTTTTGATCATAGTAGATAGTACATTTTTTCGATGTACCATACCCCCATAAAAAAAAGCTAGGCCTGGGGTCATTAAAAATACTAACGCTGTGGCAACTATCACCCAAGCGATATCGGCATTGTTATACTTGCCTGAATCGTTAAAATTAGCAGCCGAAGGGATAAAAATCGCGGAGATTGCAACAATAGCAAGTATAATAAAGGGAGCTATTTGCTTAATACCATTTTTACTCATATTATAGTTGGGGTTTAGTCGAAAAATTTGTTAAATAACCGAATAATTATATAAATATCATAATAAAATGGAAAAAACATTATATTATTTTAAATAAAATACTAAACAGACAATTATTTTTATAATTAAATCTACATAGTAAAGCTCCGGGTAGAGTTTTTCCACCAATTTTGAAAATTTACTGACAGGAATGTTTTTGGGTAATTTTGCTAGCAAAAGAAACCTGTTTAAAATAAATTTAAACGAATGTGTGCAGCAAACTCTCCGTTCTAAGGAATGAGATTGATAGGAACGTTGGCACCACCGAAAGTTTTATTGATGCCAGCGCTTAAGTGTTTATAAAACTATTATTGGCGCTGATTATTTTAAATAATCATAGGAGGACTGGAGCCAACATAATTTGATCCCTGAAAAACACCTCTTTCCTCAAGAGATTTATCAATGTAATTTTGAATTTGCGATTTTTTAAGCCCCCAGTTTGGAGCAATCAACAAATCATAATCAGCTAAACCAAATAAACGCTGTATCACAATATCAGGGCGCAGCAATGGGATGAAATCTGCCAGGAAATTGGTGTATTCTTCCAAAGTAAAGACTTTAAAAGGCTCCCGCTTAAATTTCGCTCCCATAATTGAGCCCTCCACAATATGCAAGTGATGAAGTTTCACAAATTTTATTTGAGGAAATTTGTTGATCTCATCCGCATAGCGCAACATCATCTCATGTGTTTCCCAGGGGAAGCCAAATATCGTATGTACACAGATATCAAGGCTTGTATTGTTTGCAAGTTCTAACGCTGCTTCTAACTCTTGGTGCGTACAGCCACGATTAATTTGGGCAAGAGTCTCGTTATATATAGATTCCATGCCCATTTCAAGGTCAACATCCAACCTATCCGAGTAGCTTTCCAGCAGAGCGATCTTCTCGGCATCGATACAATCCGGCCGGGTGCCAACAGACAAGCCTATCACATTTTCCGGGTTTACGCTCAAAGCTTCATCATACATAGATTTAAGGTAATGCACTGGCGCATAAGTATTGGTATTTGGCTGGAAGTAGATAATGAATTTTTCGGCTGCATAGCCTTTTATAGCCCGCTCCATCCCTTGCTCAATCTGCTCACGCATTGTAGGCAGGCTTCGGGAGAGTGCCGGGGTAAATGAATCTACATTGCAATAAGTACATCCTCCGTAACCTTTGCTGCCATCGCGGTTTGGACAGGTAAAGCCGGCATCAACAATAATTTTGAACACACGTTTGCCGCCATACTTTTTTTTAAGATAGGCGCCATAAAAATTATATCCTTTTTGCCCGTAATCTACAGGAGTTCCCACGTTAATGTTTTTGCAAAGATAAGGATCATCTATTCAAAATGCTCAGGCTTTTAGTTCGCAGTGGCGCTAATTTCTTACATTTGTTTAGATACACTAACCATGGAAACTATCCAGGCATACCAGCCGAAATACAAAATTCGCTTTGTAACAGCTACTTCACTATTTGACGGACATGATGCTACTATAAACATTATGCGCCGCATTTTACAGGCATCGGGAGCAGAGGTAATTCATTTGGGCCATAACCGTTCGGTTGATGAAATTATCAATTGCGCCATACAGGAAGATGTTCAGGGAATTGCCCTAACATCTTATCAGGGCGGACATATTGAGTATTTTAAATATATGTTCGATTTATTGAGGGAACGTGGCGCAGGGCATATAAAAATTTTCGGTGGTGGTGGTGGAGTAATCCTACAGGATGAAATACATGAATTAAAAGCTTACGGTATTTCGCAAATATATTCGCCAGATGATGGAAGGAAGATGGGCTTGCAGGGCATGATAAATGACATGCTAAAGCAGTGCGATTTTCAAACTGCCACAAAATTAAATGGAGAATTAAAGGGCATCAGTATAAGGGAAACAAAGTCTATTGCCTCTGCTATTACCCTTGTAGAAAACCATCCGGAAGAAACTTCCGCATTTTTAGTAGAAATCAAAAAACTTATCGGGCAAAAAATCATACCGGTTTTGGGTATTACTGGCACTGGTGGAGCAGGCAAATCATCATTAGTTGATGAACTGGTAAGGAGGTTTTTATCCCAAACAGATAAATCGGTGGCTATAATATCAGTTGATCCGTCCAAAAGAAAAAGTGGCGGAGCATTACTGGGAGACCGTATCCGGATGAATTCTATAAACAA
>JAYVNR010000128.1:0-5836 GCA_043758305.1 Pedobacter sp.
CGCAGGTCGAGCGACGATATTAGCCGCTCTCCGGCAACAGCGGCAGTATCATATTGGCCATTAGCAAAGTTTCCCTTAGGCCTGTTAAACGCATCAACAAGCAGGTTTTTTACGCCACGTTGTCCACGAAGCAAGGGTTCATAAGCCTTTTCTACTCCCGAATAGCCTACATAATCGCCAGGCCGGTAGTAGTTCCCTGATTTCTTAATAATATCATCGTTTGCCTCAAGCGTATAGCCTAAAAAGTGGGCTGCAACAGAATCAGGATATATTCGGACCGAGCGTTTTTGTTCAAAAAATCCGGGAAATTCAGAAAGCCGCTCTTGCAATGTGGCATATGAAACTGCAGAAAGCTGTTTTTCAAAGATTGAGGCAGTATACTTTGAGTATTTTTCGGCTTTTGAAAAGCGCTTGTCGAAACCAGCTTTATCTATGCCAAGCAGTTTGCAAAATTCCAGCGTATCAAAAGGCTTTACCTCTTTTGGTATTACCATGATATCATAAACCGGCTCGTTTTGCACAAGTATCAAGCCATTCCTGTCGAGTATTGGACCACGTGCCGGATACAGTATTTGCCTGCGAAGCACATTGTCCTGCGCAGACAGATAATAACTTTTATCTATTACCTGGATATAAAAAAGACGGATAAGCAGGATTGCTGAAAGCGCTATAAAAATGCCTTGAACAACAAAACGCCTGGCAAAGTATTTATTCATTATCTAATTTTCTTCTTGAAAAAGATGAATTCGGATATCAATATCAAAATGATGGTCAATACAGAACTATAAACAACACGTATTAGTGTGTATTGCAATTCGCCAACCTGAAAAGTTTCTAATAAAAACAATGTGGCATGATGGAAAAGGGTAAGCATGATAGAATAAAAAAAGAACCACCTGAAACCCATTATCCCCAGCCTTGGTTCAGGCTCGTTGTCAAAGCCTTCCCGCTGCACAGTAAGGCCTATAAAAATCACCCTTACTAAGGCAAGCACCGTACTTGCCGCAGCATTTATCCCTAACGTATCGTAAAATATGTCTACGGTTAAGCCGGCAATAAAAGCAAACAAGAACAATAATGCATTTGGAGTATTAAAGGGAAGGAGCATTATAAAAAGTATATACAAAAATGGCGTAGCCAGATTGTAATATCCTACGTTTTTAAGCAGAAACACCTGAATAAATATCAGGATAACAAACCGGGCAAAGCTTATAAAAATGGCTCTATTCATTTTTCCTGGTTTTTGCTTCCAATGTCAATTGCTCTGAAGCCATCAGATTGTTTATCACGTATACATAGCCCAGATTAGAAAAATCGGTGCTAAGCCTTACCACAATATCTAAAAAGCTTGCCCCACCCTTTTTATCTGTATTGATAACTGTGCCTATCGTGTATCCTGCCGGGAAGATAGATGAGTAAGGCGTAGTTTCAACTTTAGCTCCCCTTTTAAATCTGATATGATTCGGGATATCCTGTAAAATTGCTGTTTGCGAGTCGAAATTGCCAATGCCCCAGATCAAGGAGCCCGGCGCATTGGTTCCTGCGATTGTAGCGCTTATGCGGGTATCATTATTTAGCAATGACTGCACCCGGGCATAATTAGCAGATGCATCTATCACAATGCCCACAATTCCGGTAGCGCTTACTACTCCCATCCCTTTGGCAATGCCATGCCTGCTGCCCCGGTTTATTGTGATGTAGTTGTTTTTTTGGTTTATGGAATTATTTACAACCCTTGCCATTATATAACTGTATTGCTGATGGGCAAGGGTATCCTTTATCTCTTTTTTGAGGATGCTATCATTAAAAAAAGATTTTTTTAGCTCGCCTTTTAAACGTGCGTTTTCGGCGGCAAGGCTATCATTTACCTTTCCCAGTGTTAAATAGCTTTTAAATGTATTGATATTTTCAAATGCACTGCCAACAAACTGGTTAGAAGAGTTTAAAATTACTGAACGCTGATAAGAATTATTGCGCAGCAACAATATCAATGAGATAACAAAAAAGATTACGAAAAGGAAGAAGGCGTTATACTTGCTTATAAATATCCACAGGTTGCGCATCTTTTTAGATGTGAGAAGTGAGATATGAGATGTAAGCAGGCCTAGCTATCGACGATAACCAACTGGACACTTTATGAAACGACGGAATGAGCTTCTCGCAGATTCTCATATCTCAAATCTAATATCTCAAATCTCTCTTACTGCATCAAAAACTTAAAGTTCCCGATATTTTTTAAAGCGATGCCTGTGCCACGCACTACAGCCCTAAGCGGGTCTTCTGCCACATGAACGGGCAGTTTTGTTTTTGCAGCCACCCTTTTATCCAGCCCTCTAAGCAATGCGCCGCCGCCAGTTAAATATATCCCGGTCTGGTAAATATCTGCCGAAAGTTCTGGTGGGGTAATTTCAAGAGCTTTTAGTATAGCCTCTTCAATTTTAGATATGGACTTATCAAGGCAATGTGCAATTTCGGTATACGAAACGGTAATTTGTTTAGGCACGCCAGTCATCAGGTCTCGCCCCTGAACTGCAAAATCTGCAGGTGGATCTGCAAGCTCGGGCAGGGCAGCGCCAACTTCGATTTTAATTTTTTCGGCAGTGCGCTCGCCAATCATGATATTGTGCTGGCGGCGAATGTACTGTACAATATCACTATCAAAATTATCGCCTGCAACACGTATGCTCTGATCGCAAACAATCCCCGAAAGGGCTATTACAGCAATCTCCGTTGTTCCACCGCCAATATCAATAATCATATTGCCCATGGGCTCCTCCACATCAATGCCAATGCCCACTGCCGCTGCCATAGGCTCGTGTATGAGATAAACTTCTTTTGCCCCGGCAATTTCTGCCGAATCCCGAACGGCACGTTTTTCCACTTCTGTAATGCCAGATGGGATACAAATAACCATCCGCAATGACGGAAAAAACCACCCTTTGCCATTGTTTATCATTTGGATCATTCCCCTAATCATGTGTTCGGCAGCATTGAAATCTGCTATAACACCATCTTTAAGCGGACGTACGGTACGAATATTATCATGGGTTTTGCCTTCCATCTGCATGGCAGTTTTCCCTATGGCAATAACTTTATTTGTGGTACGATCAAAAGCCACTATCGATGGCTCGTCTACTACAACTTTATCATTATGTATTATAAGGGTGTTTGCAGTGCCAAGATCTATTGCTATTTCCTGTGTAAACCAGTTGAATAAGCCCATGGAAGGAGGAGGATTGTTAAATGTAAAACGTATGTAAAGGTAACGTGTTTTTATAACAAATCATTATAAAAGCTATCAATAAGGCGCATGTATCAATGCTTAAAATGCCGCACACCGGTCATTACCATACCTATGCCTTTTTCATTTGCTTTATCTATAGAAAGCTGGTCTTTTACCGAGCCGCCGGGCTGTAAAATCATGCCAATGCCAGCTTCTGCTGCAATTTCAACACAATCCGGGAAGGGAAAGAAAGCATCCGAGGCCATAACTGCCCCATCAAGGGCAAACCCGAAAGATTTTGCTTTTGCTATTGCCTGCGTAAGGGCATCAACACGCGAAGTTTGCCCAACTCCGCTTGCAATCAAAACTTTATCTTTGGCGAGCACGATAGTGTTAGATTTGGTATGTTTTACCAGTTTATTAGCGAAATAAAGGTCTTCAAGCTCCTTCCTGTCAGGAGTTCGTCGTGTTGCCGGAAGCATCAGTTCTTCGCCCTCCATAGTACTATCTTTTTCCTGTTCAATTATGCCGTTCAATAGTGTTTTAAACTGTGTTTTTGAAAGAGTAGCCTCACGTCTTTGCAAGATAATCCTGTTCTTTTTAGATGTTAGTATACTGATGGCGCCCTCAGTGTAAGCCGGGGCAATTAGCACCTCGAAAAACAGCTTGTTTATTTCGGCCGCAACATCTTCGCCCACTTCGCCATTGCATATCAAAACCCCGCCAAAGGCAGAAACAGGGTCGCAGGCGAACGCATCTTTCCATGCCTGCAATAAATTTTTGCCCGATGCTGCACCACAGGCATTTGTATGCTTCAAGATTGCAAAAGTTGGCTCATCGAATTCATCGATAAGGGATACTGCTGCATCTACATCTACCAGGTTATTGTATGAAAGTTCTTTGCCGTTAAGTTTCTTGAACATGGCATCCAAATCTCCATAAAACGTACCTTTTTGGTGTGGGTTCTCACCATAGCGAAGTGTGCTTGATTTCTGCTCGCTATGCTTGAACACATTCAGGCTGCTATCCTGATTAAAGTATTTGAAAATGGCAGTATCATAATGCGATGAAACATTGAATGCTTTTTTGGCAAACTCCCGCCGATGCGCTAAAGTTGTTGAGCCATCATTTTCCTCCAGGATAGATTTAAGCGTACTGTAATCATCTTTAGAAGCAATGATAACAACATCCTGAAAATTTTTGGCAGCAGCTCTGATGAGCGAAATGCCGCCAATATCTATCTTTTCTATAATTTCTGTCTCTGATGCCCGGGAGCTTACGGTTTCTTCAAACGGATAAAGATCTACTATAACAAGGTCTAGTTCCGGAATATTGTACTGCTGTGTTTGAGCTGTATCTTCGGGCAAATCCCTGCGTGATAAAATACCACCGAATACTTTTGGGTGAAGTGTTTTTACCCTGCCTCCCAAAATAGATGGATAGCCGGTAATATCTTCAACAGCTATAACATCAAAACCCAAATCTTTGATAAATTTTTCTGTGCCTCCGGTAGAATAAAACTGTACGCCAAACTGGTTCAGTTGGCGTATTAATGGTTCGAGATTATCTTTATAATAAACAGAAATAAGGGCTTTTTTGATCTTAATAAGATTGGCCATTGCAAAGGGTGGGATATGTGGCGCAAATATAGGATTTATAGGGGCTTATAAAATACAATTCCGTTTATTCGTCAATGTTTTGCACCCCATTGCAAACTGTACCAATTTCTGAATTGTGGGCTCAAGCCTTTAACCATATAAATACCGGTGCCCTTCTCACTGGCATAGGTTTTCTTAATTTCATCAAATTTTACAACAGAATCAACAAATTTTTTAAACGGAATATGGGTGCTTACGTATATAATTTGTTGTGAGGCAATTTTCTGCGGAGCCCAAAGCGCATAACTGCTGCTTAATGAAACTACTGGCGGCAACTTATATTGTTTTCCATAATAGTCTATTGCGCCTGCTTGGCCAAAGTTATCAGCAAGGATGATGGTATATTGTTTTTGCTCTGGAGAAAGCGAGTTATATAATTCAGCGGTTTTCATAGCCATTTCATCCCAGCCCAGCATATCTGCATAGTTCTGGTTAAGCTGGTGGTATTTTTGATCTTCCCATTTCAATGGGAAACGAATATCCAGGTTGTTAGAAATCCATGCAAAACAGCTTACGGATTTGTGCAGCGGAAAAAAGGGTATTACCAATGGCACAAAAACAAGATTTGGCGCCAGCCCGACCGAAAGCATCAGCCATTTAACATACTTTTCAGACCGCCTAAAATAATATTCATAAATCAAGCCACCAGCAGCAAACAAAGGTGGGTACGCACCGAAACCATAATAAATTTTGCCTTTTAGGGCTAAAAGAATCAGCATTACCACAATATATGCCCAGCCTAAAAATCGATAGGGTTTTAACCTGTGAAATGCAAAAAGGGCTATCAGGCCCGGGAGCCAGATCAATATAACAGTTCCGTTTACAACAAGCTGTTGCACCAGAAAATC
The DNA here is from genome assembly GCA_043758305.1 of Pedobacter sp. GTDB lineage: Bacteria > Bacteroidota > Bacteroidia > Sphingobacteriales > Sphingobacteriaceae > JAQSWM01. Next base: position 5,730 of record JAYVNR010000128.1, read on the forward strand.
GCCGGGATAAATATTTTTTAGCTGAGTATCTCTCAACTCACGCATGTGATGGAAAAATGGTATGCCATGTTGCAATTGCCAGATCAAGTTTGGCAAAAACAGCACAA
>JAYVNR010000129.1:0-16884 GCA_043758305.1 Pedobacter sp.
TTTTGGAGCTTCTTACATTTCCAATGCATTAACCCTGCAAGGTGCCATCCCAAACCTTAAGCAGTTTTTTAATAAAGATGGAAGCATAGGTGCAGACCGGTCAACTTATATGGCAGCAGCCAGCTATAGATTTAGCCAAGCATTCTCAGGAATGATAATTGAACCCAAAGCTGTGTTACGGGGAGTACAGGGATATAGCAGCTTACTTGATTTAGGTGCGAATGTTTCTATTGCCAACAATAGTGTCAATTTTCTTGGGTTATACCATACAAATCAAAGCGCAACTTTTGGAGCGGGCTTACATTTAAAAAATAATTTTTCGTTGCTTGGTGTATATACTACCAATACTGCTGATCTTGGAAGCTACACTAATGGCAATTTTGAGATTGCCCTAAAAATGAATCTATTGCAATAAAAGAAGGAGAGCAAGATGCTGTCCTTCTTTTAATTTCTGCCTTTTATCCCTTTCACAAATCCATCTATCTTATCCAGATAATCTGTTCCTGTGCCTAAGAGCTTTACAAATGCGCTTCCAATAATTGCCCCTCTGGTATACTCAGAAGCCTTGTCAAAGCTCGCTTTATCAGAAATTCCAAAACCTATTATAAAAGGATTTTTTAATTCCATACTTTTTATCCTTTTAAAATAGTCTTCAGTGGCTTGAGAAACCTCTAAGTTTTTACCTGTTGTAGATGAGGACGATAACAGATAAATAAAGCCAGTGCTTAACTTGTCAATCTTTCTAATCCTCTCTTCTGAGGTTTGTGGGGTTACCAGAAATATATTGCTTAAGCTATGCTTATCAAAACAATTACAGTACATCTCTTCGTACTCGTACATCGGCAGGTCAGGAACTATGATGCCATCGATCCCGGCTTCCACTGCAGCCGCACAAAATTTTTCTACACCAAATTGTAAAACAGGATTAAAATAACCCATCAACAGCACGGGTATAGAAACTCTTTTGCGCAAATCTTTTAACTGCTCAAACAGCAGGTTTAGGTTCATGCCATTTTTAAGAGCTACTTGCGAGCTTTCCTGTATCACTGGCCCATCAGCCACCGGATCTGAATAGGGAAATCCTATTTCAATAAAATCGGCTCCGGCTTTTTCAATTGCACTGGCAATCTCAATGGTACTGTTCAAATCAGGATACCCGGCAGTAAAGTAAATAGACAGGATTGGTTCCTTTTTATTTTCGAAAAGAGTTTTTAAGCGGTTCATTTACAATCCAAAATAATTCATATACGTTGCCAAATCTTTATCACCACGGCCAGAAAGGCAAACAACCACGGTTTCGACACCATTAAATTTCATTTTATCCAAATAGGCAAGTGCATGAGCGCTTTCTATAGCTGGGATTATTCCTTCCAATTGTGCTAACAGCCTGCCTGCCAGCATAGCTTCATCATCTGTAATGCTTACATATTGGGCACGTTTCACCTTATATAAATGAGCATGCTGTGGGCCTACGCCCGGATAATCAAGCCCAGCTGAAATAGAATACGGCTCAATCACCTGTCCGTCTTCTGTCTGCATTAAAATTGAGCGGCTGCCATGCAATACTCCTTCTTTGCCGAGGAAAGTTGTTGCTGCTGACTCGCCCGAAAAAACACCTTTTCCAGCTGCCTCCACTGCAATCAGTTTTGCATGTTCGTCTTCTAAAAAATGATAAAACATCCCCGCTGCGTTGCTTCCCCCGCCTACACAAGCAAGCACAAAGTCAGGGCTTTCTGTGCCAGTTTTTTCCTTTAATTGCCAGCGTGTTTCTTCGGATATTACAGATTGAAAGCGGGCAACCATGTCTGGATATGGGTGTGGCCCAACTACAGAGCCAATAATATAATGCGTATCAACAGGGTTGTTTATCCAGTCACGCATGGCCTCGTTGGTAGCATCTTTTAAGGTTTTGCTCCCCGATTTTGCTGCTATAACAGTTGCGCCCATCATTTTCATGCGGGCAACATTTGGCGCCTGGCGCTCTATATCTACTTCGCCCATGTACACTACACACTCCAAGCCTTTTAAAGCGCAAACTGTAGCAGTAGCAACGCCATGCTGGCCTGCTCCCGTTTCGGCAATTATCCGTTTTTTGCCAAGTTTTTGCGCAACAAGTATTTGCCCAATGGTATTATTTATTTTATGTGCTCCTGTATGGTTCAGGTCTTCTCTTTTAAGATAGATTGCTGCTCCATAGCGTTCAGAAAGCCTTTCGGCAAGGAATAGTGGCGATGGCCGGCCCACAAAATCTTTCAACAGCGACTGAAATTCCTTTTGAAAATCAGGCTCGTACATAATTTCCAGGTATTTAGAGCGGAGCTCCTCTACATTGGGATACAGCATTTCAGGGATATAAGCCCCGCCAAAATCGCCATAGTACCCTTTTTCATTTACATGATAGCTCATATCTTTCAAATCTTTTCCCCTAACATGGTTTTCTGTTTTATTAATTTAAATGCCTCTTTTAATAACCTGATATCTTTTATTGCAGGCTTTAGCTCAAATTTACTGTTCAAATCAATAGCATACAGGCGTGTATCGTTAATGAGGCTTACGTTAGGAATATTTTCAAGCCCAATGCCGCCGCTCAAAAAATAATGGGTTTTATAAGGATAATTTTTAAGCACCTCCCAATTGAATGCCCTGCCAGAACCACCATGCTCATCATTTTTAGTATCAAATAAAAAATAATCAACACTATCCTGATAGGGTTCAGTTACGTAAAAATAGAAGCCATCATTAACACCGAATGCTTTTATAACTTCCAGCCCAGCCTGCTGCAAAAGCTTGCAGAGCTGTGGAGGTTCATCTCCATGCAACTGAACTGCATCCAACGCATATTGATTAGCTATTTTAATTATATATTCATAACTAGCATCTACAAAAACGCCCGTTTTTTTAATTGTTTCTGGCAGATTGCTCAAACTATCAAGTTTGGATTCCCCGATAAACCGTTTGGATTGAGGATAAAATATAAAGCCCATATAATCTGGCTTTAAAGCTGCTAAATCCTGGATATTTTCAGCATCACGCATACCGCAAACCTTTATTTTCATGCTACTAACTTTTTAAAGCTGGCTAACGCTTTTTTGCTCATGAGCGATTCTTCTGCTTCATAAAAACAATCTGCGAACGAGGCTTCGGGCTTTATTGTGCGTATGGCGATTGCTGCATTGCACAATACTACGTTGTTTTGCTCGGTTGTGCCTTCGGCGTTCAAGACTGTCTTGAAAATTTCTGCAGAATCTTGAACGGAACTTCCCCCTCCTATTTTCTCAGCCTCTATCAGCTCAAACCCCAAAGCCTTTATGCTATGTATCTGTTCGCCTTTGTTAGAGAAAGTCTTAAAATCGCAGGTAAGAGAAATTTCATCATATCCTTCTAAGGCATGGAGTATGGTGAAATTCTTATTTGATTTTTGGTAGATGTACGCATATAGCCTTGCCAGCTGAAGGCTAAAAACCCCAACCAATTGATTTTTTGGCTGCGCCGGATTTACCATTGGGCCTAACATATTGAAGAATGTCTTCACTCCCAGTTCTTTACGTATAGGCGCTACATTTTTCATGGCAGGATGGAACAACGGGGCGTGGATAAAACAAATCCCGGCATCGTCAAGCCCACGCTTTAGTTCGTTGGGGTTATTAGAAAAGGTGTAGCCTAAGTATTCCATCACATTGGAAGAACCGCAGCCGGATGACACTCCATAATTGCCATGTTTTGCAACTTTGTACCCGGCTCCAGCCACAACAAAAGAAGCCAGTGTAGAGATATTGAAAGTGTCTTTACCATCGCCGCCGGTGCCGCAAAGGTCAACAAGCTCATAGTCATCTAAGCCCGGGTTTATGCAAAGCTCCAACATTGCATCACGAAAGCCTTCCAGCTCATCAATAGTGATGTTGCGCATGCAATAAACCGCCATAAACGCTGCCATTTGCGAGCCATTGTATTTACCAAGAGCAATGTTGGTGAGTATCTCTTTCGCTTCGGCCCTGCCAAAGGTTTTCTGTTCAAAAAGATGGTTAAGTATCTGTTTCATACACTGTTTGTCATGCTAAGTTTGTTTAGGCAGTCATGCTGAGCCTGTCGAAGCATCATCTTGTTTACACCAAACCCTTCGACAAGCTCAGGGGGCATCTTTGCTAAAAAAAAAGGGCTGCTTTGCGGCAACCCTTATTTGTATCTCTGTAAAAACATTAAATAAATATAGATTGCCCGTAGTAATTTACGTGCCACCACCAAGATTTATTTGTGTTTATTGTTTTCATTTGTTTGATTAGCAAATATGATTATTCTTTTTATCTCTACAAAGTTTTTGATGCCAAAAGCATTTACAAGTCACAAAAACGCAAATGGTTTGCTGTCGGAAGGGTTTTTTCCTATTTTAGGAGCAGATGAAGACCAACAAAAATTACAAGCGTTATCTAAGGCTCAGGTATAAATTAAGCAACATTGCATTAATAGCCGCTGGTGTAATGCTTGCGGCATTTGGTTTGAAGGGCTTTTTGATACCTAACCATTTTATAGATGGGGGCGTTGTAGGCTTATCTCTGCTGGCAACTGATTTAACAGATATCCCTGTTTCAATTTGGCTCATTGTACTTAATGGCCCGTTCATCTTTTTGGGCATCACGCAGATAGGGAAAAAATTTGCGATCACTACGTTATTAGCTATTATCGCCCTATCGGCAATTATATACTTTATCGATTTTCCGGTTATCACAGATGATAAGCTTCTGATCTCAATTTTCGGCGGTTTCTTTATCGGGTCTGGCATTGGATTAGCCATGCGGGGTGGCTGTGTATTAGATGGCACTGAAATAATAGCTGTATTTTTAAATAGAAAGAGTGTGCTTAGCATTGGAGATATCATCTTGCTGATAAACGTTTTTATTTTTGGCGTAGCAGCTTTTATATTAGGCAGAGAAACAGCAATGTATTCCATCTTAACATACCTATCGGCGGCTAAAACTGTAGATTTTATTATCCAGGGGATTGAAGAATATACAGGAGTAACTATTATTTCTGTTAAAAGCAACAAGATACGTGAAGCAATTATCAATACTATGAGGAGGGGAGTTACTATTTATAAAGGCGAACAGGGCTTTGGAACCACCGGGCACAGAAAAGAAATGGATATTGTTTTTACCGTAGTTACCCGCCTGGAAGTTTCAAAACTTAAAGAAGAAGTGCTGAGCATAGACCGCAAAGCCTTTATGGTGTTCAATGTAATTACCGATACCAAGGGCGGTATAGTAAAACCGCGTCCGCTGCACTAAATGGCAATCCTAAAAAAAACCGACATCTCTGGCAACGACCTTGGCTTTGGCAACACTCCCACGGTAAACAACCAACGCATGCTGAACAAGGATGGATCATCCAACATCAGGCGCCTCGGGCTTCCCTTTTTTCGCACGGCCGATACGTACAATGCCCTAATCACAATGGGATGGGGCAAATTCATGTTGCTTATTTTAATAGTTTACTTGTTGATAAATGTAGGCTTTGCATTATTATATGTATGGATAGGCATTGAGCATCTAACAGGCGCAAATGGCAAAACCCCGGTAAACCAGTTTTTTGACGCATTCTTTTTTTCGGCACAAACCATTTCTACTGTGGGTTACGGGCATATAAGCCCTAACGGGATGCGGACAAGTTTTTTGGCGGCTTTTGAATCTATGCTTGGGCTTCTTGCTTTTGCTTTGGCAACAGGCTTGCTATATGGAAGATTTTCAAGGCCCACAGCCAAGATTATATACAGTCAAAATATGGTTATTGCACCTTATCAGGATGGAAAAGCATTAATGTTCAGACTGGCAAACCTGCGCAGCAGCCAACTAATTGAAATTGAAGTACAGGTATTATTCTCTACCAACATTATTGAAAATGGAAAAATAATGCGCAAATTTTTCCCTCTTGAGCTGGAACGAAATAAAATAAGCCTGCTAACACTTAGCTGGACTGTTGTGCACCCGATTACAGAAGGCAGCCCTCTTTATAATTTAAAAGCTGAAGATTTAAATGAGGGCGATGCTGAATTTGTAATAATGCTTAAAGCTTTTGACGATACTTTTTCACAAAACGTACATTCACGAACTTCATACGCCAACGAGGAAATTATTTGGGATGCCCGTTTTGAACCGGTAATATCAAGTGACATTAATGGGATAGCTACGCTAGATTTTGCAAAAATTGGCAGCTATGTATCGCTTAATTCAACTTTGTAAAATTTTTTATCATTTTATATTGCGGGCTCCAGCTTAAAAACATCCAGCTTATCATGCCAATGTGCTTTTTGCCAGGGCGCCAGATTTCTTTTACAGGAACTTTTTTAGCCAGCAAATATTCATATAAACAACCAGATTGGATTTGAATAGATGGATAGGTATCGCCCCCAATTAATATTAAATGCGGATTTGCAATGTTGGCCTTATACATTAAAGGCGATTGCTGTTTCCAAACTTCCGGATTTGTTGTGAACGATTCAGTAAAATCGCGGTAGAAATTATCTCCCTGATACGTGCTAAGATATTGAAAGAGGTCAAGCCCAAACGCATCGTTCAAAATAACTCCATGAATTGGGTTTGCAATGCCTTCGGCTTTAAAATATCTTGGGTCAGCATTGATAAGTTCTGCCAGATGCCCGCCTGCAGAATGCCCCATTACAAATATTCGAGACGGGTTTCCGCCATAACCTGCAATATTTTCTTTAGCCCATTTTATAGCTTTGGCACAGTCGTATCCCATCTGTTCATAGTTAAATTCCGGAGTTAAGCTATAATTTATAATCACCGCTACATATCCTTTCCGCACAAAGTTTTTTGCTAACCATGTATAAGTATCCTTGCTCCCACTTCGCCATGAGCCCCCATGGATGAAAACAATTACATCCGCATTTCCTTTAGTGGTTTTGCCCGGATAATAAACATCTAAAAGGTTTCTGGTTCCCGTATTTTGAGAAGAGTAGGAAATATTTTTTGTTATTTCTATTGTAAAGCCACTATGGGCTAAAAAGAGGAATGCGATAAAAAAGGGAAGCGTTTTAATAGAAATATTGTTGAACATGCTCCTAAATACGTTCTATTCGCTTATTTGGTTCTGATTTTACTATTTAATGAGCGGATTTTTCTCTTTTGCAAAAAGCTTATATACCTGCCCATCCACCCACGAAGGGATGAGTTTGTTCAATAGCACCGCCAATTTCCCCTGCCCGGTCATGATGAGGGTGCGCTTTCTTTCAATTGTTCCACGCACAATAATCGCAGCAACTTCTTCAGGACTCATCATGTTCCCCTCATCCAAAGTGGTTTCTCCCTGTGGGGTACCATCTTTTGCCAATGCGGTATTGCGGATATTGGATGCAGTAAATCCCGGAGCGGCAATCATTACATGCAAGCCTGTTTTCAAATTTTCTACACGCAGAGCCTCTAAAAAGCCATTCATAGCAAATTTGGAGGCAGAGTAGCCAGTCCTTCCGGGCAAACCGCGATAACCGGCAATGGAAGAAACTCCTACAACAGAACCTTCATTTTTTAAAAGCTCTGGCAATGCATACTTAGTGCAGTAAACCGTTCCCCAAAAATTCACATCCATCAAATTTTTAAGCACGGCCAAATCAAGGTCTTTGAATAAAGCACGCATGCTTATCCCGGCATTATTAATCAAAATATCTATGCGGTTAAATGTGAGTTTTGCCTGTTTTATTAAATATTCGCAATCCTCTTCCTTAGAAACATCGCATGCTACTGCAACAGCTCTAATGCCATAATTTTGTTCAAGCTGTTCGGTAATCTGGCATAGTGTTACGTATTGGCGTGCCCCTAAAACTAAATTGGCGCCTAGTTTTGCAAACTCTTCTGCACATGCTTTTCCAATACCCGATGATGCGCCAGTGATGATAACGGTTTTATTTTTCAAATTTACGGACATAAGGGAAGGTTATCTTATAGCAGTTTCGTATGGAACTCTTGTAATAATCGAACGCCCTAGCGTAATTTCATCAACATACTCCAATTCGCCTCCAAAAGCAATGCCCCTGGCTATGGTGGAGATTTGCACATCAAAATCCTTAAGTTTTTTATGGATATAAAATATAGTTGTATCGCCTTCCATTGTAGCGCTTAAGGCGAGGATCACCTCTTTAATTTCTCCTGTTTTTACCCGATTTACCAATGATTCAATATTCAGATCCGAAGGGCCAATCCCATCCATTGGTGATATCAATCCCCCCAGAACATGGTAAGCTGCATGATATTGATTTGTATTCTCTACAGCCATAACATCGCGGGTATCCTCTACAATGCATATCACAGACTTATCGCGTTTTACGCTAGCACAAATTTCACAAACATCAAGATCTGAAATGTTATGGCAAACATTACAAAACCTTATATTATTGCGCAGGCTGGTAAGAGCGTAGCTAAATTGCTCAACATCATCCTGTGGCTGGTTAACAAGATGCAACACAAGCCGCAACGCTGTTTTTTGCCCAATTCCTGGCAATTTAGAAAATTCATTGACTGCATTTTCCAGCAATCGCGAAGAGAAATTCATGCCTCAAAGATAATATTAAGAAGTACACAGATTAATGAGATTACGCAGATGAAGTTGAATCATATTTGACCAGTGTAACTGATTATTATTACATTAGCCTCCTAAAAAATCTGCCTATGTCTCCGGTAGTCTTATTATCATTCATTATCGGGTACTTTATTGTACTGATTGTGGTATCCTATTTTACATCACGCAAATCATCAGATAATTCAACATTTTTTATTGCCAATAGAAACTCTAAATGGTATCTGGTGGCTTTTGGGATGATCGGGACAGCATTGTCAGGCGTTACCTTTATTTCTGTTCCGGGGGCTGTAGCTAAAACCAACTTTGGGTATTTTCAATTTGTGCTTGGCAATGCAGTAGGTTTTGTGCTTGTAGCATTGGTTTTATTGCCATTATACTATCGGCTTAACCTTATTTCCATCTACACTTATCTGGAAAAAAGGCTCGGATTTTGGAGCTACAAATCGGGAGCTATGATTTTTCTTATTTCCCGTATTATTGGTTCATCTTTCAGGCTATATCTGGTTGCTATTGTGCTGCAAAAATTTATTTTTGACGCTTGGAACGTGCCTTTTTGGGCAACAATAGTAATTTGTCTTATCCTTATATGGTCGTACACCTATAAAGGCGGATTGAAAACTATAATAATTACAGACACTCTTCAAACGGTATTTTTGCTCCTATCTGTAATACTTTCTATTATTTTCATATCTCAAAGCCTGAATTTTAATTTTGTGCAGGCATTTGAAGCAGTAAAAGAGAGCAGCTATTCTAAAATTTTCTTTTGGGATGATTTTATGGGCAGCAAAACCCATTTTCTTAAACAATTTATAGGCGGCATTTTTGTAACAGTAGCCGTGGTGGGCCTGGATCAGGATTTGATGCAGAAAAACCTGAGCTGTAAGAATATCGGCGAATCGCAAAAAAACATGCTAACTTTTACGGGCATTTTTGTGATAATAAACCTTTTCTTTTTAAGTGTTGGGGCTTTACTGTACATGTTTGCTGCAAAAAACAACATTGATGTAAGTGCGCTTAAAACCCCCGATCACCTTTTTCCAGAAATAGCACTCAACCATTTGGGCCTGATGCCGGCTGTTATTTTTATGTTGGGCTTAACGGCTGCCACTTTCGCCACAACAGATTCTGCGCTAACAGCACTAACCACCTCATTTTGTGTTGATTTTTTAAATTTCGATAAAAATAAATCAAAAGAAAATCCAAGTCTGGTGCGTACAAGGCATTTGGTGCATATTGTTTTTTCATTTATTATGCTGCTGGTAATTCTAGCTTTTAAGGTTATAAATGATGATTCTGTAGTTACTGCAGTTTTTAAAGCGGCAGGTTATACCTATGGGCCATTACTAGGCCTTTTCGCTTTTGGAATGCTGTCAAAACGAGCTGTTATGGATAAGCTTGTACCTTTTATTTGCCTGCTCTCCCCTATCATTTGCTACTTTTTAGATATCCATTCTGTTAGCTATACAGGCTATGCAATTGGCTTTGAACTGATTATTTTTAATGGCTTATTGACTTATATAATGCTTTTAATCTCGAGCAAAGCAACAAGCAGCCAAACTAAATTCTAATACATTTATTATACTACATTACTGAAACAATTAAAAATGACTGGTGACGATAAAATAAGAAGCGCTTTTGAGAACAAAAACTGGCAGGAAATTAAAGTAACAGATTCATGGCAGATATTTAAGATAATGGCCGAGTTTGTAGATGGGTTTGAAAAATTGGCGAAAATTGGTCCATGTGTATCTGTTTTTGGTTCTGCCCGAACTCCTAACGATAGCAAATATTACAAACTGGCAGAAGAAATTGCAGCGAAGCTCACCGAACGTGGCTATGGAGTAATTTCGGGCGGAGGCCCGGGAATTATGGAAGCTGCAAATAAGGGCGCTTATGAGGCAGGAGGGAAATCTGTAGGCTTGAATATTGAATTGCCTTTTGAACAATTTCATAATAAATATATCGATCGCGATAAGCTGCTTGAATTCGATTATTTTTTTATACGTAAAGTTATGTTCATGAAATATTCGCAGGGTTTTATTATCCTCCCGGGAGGATTTGGGACCATGGATGAAATGTTTGAGGCTATTACTTTAATACAAACAGGAAAAATTGCCCGTTTCCCGATTGTGCTTGTTGGCAGCGATTATTGGGGCGGTTTGCTGGAATGGGTTAAAACCCGTATGGTTGAAAATAAAACCATCAGCCCCGAAGATATGAGCCTTTATCGCCTTGTAGATACTGCCGAAGATGCTGTAGAACATATATTCCGGTTTTACGATAAATATGTGCTTAAGCCTAATTTCTAAGCAAAAATATTTTTTACGTATACTTTTTTATTTAAGTACGTATAATTATATTTGTAAAATAAAAGGAGATGATATGAATGCCAAGGTAACTTTAAGCTTTGATGATGCCATCATCCGCAAAGCGAAGAAATATGCTGCAGATAATAACGTAAGCCTATCTAGGCTGATAGAGTTTTTGTTAACCAAAATTACTACCAAAGAATACCAATCCTTAGAAGATTTGCCCATTGCTGATTGGGTTAGCCAGGTTGCCGAAGGGCCAGCCATATACAAAACCAAAAAAAATACTCGTAAGGCTACTAAAAATGAGTTTTTTGAGGCACAGAAATGAGGCTATTTTTAGATGCAAATATTCTTGTTTCTGTATTAAATAAAGAGTATCCCTTGTTCACCTTTTCCTCAAGGATACTAAGCCTGCCATCAAACACTAAAGCTCAGCTGTTTACATCTCCGGTCTGCCTGGCAATTGCATTCTATTTTGCGGAAAAGAAAAGCAAAGGGGCACTTGCAAAACAAAAAATTGATCTGCTTTGCCGACATATTTCAATTGCCGGAAATAGCCCCAACGGTGTGTTAAAGGCTTTGAAAAACCAATCAATACACGATTTTGAAGATGGGTTGGAATATTATGCTGCTTTAGAAAATAAATGCCAATGTATAATTACAGAAGATATTGAAGACTTTTATTTCTCTGATATAGAAGTATTGAACAGTGTAGATTTTTGTAAAAAGTATTTATTGAAACCTTAGACAGGGCAGCACTTATTAACCGAATATTTTTTTCAAAAAACTGTGCTTTAATCCTACATATATCCCATCTTCTCTAACCTCTACCGGATATAAATCTATATAATCTCCCTGGCCTGCGTTGCCACGACCCGTTTTTAAGTCATATTCAAAACGATGGTTAGGGCAAATAAGCTTCCCGTCCTTGCACCAACCGTGGGCTAAAGCAGCTCCAGCATGTGGGCAATATGGCTGTGCAGCAAAAAACTTATCGCCAGTTTTAATAAAGCACAGTTTTTTTCCGTCAGCAACAATAAACCTCACGAAGTCATTAGCCTGTAATATCTCCCTGCCATAAATTTTAACCCAGTTCATGTTAAAAGCCAATAAGTATATTTGCAGCTTTAAAAATACATAATGCCGCATCAAATACCATCAGATGGATCTTTATTGCCACTGATGGAAGAATTTTATACCATTCAGGGCGAGGGGTTCCATTCGGGCAAGGCCGCGTACTTTATACGTTTGGGCGGATGCGATGTAGGCTGCCATTGGTGCGATGTTAAAGAAAGTTGGGATGCCGATTTACATCCGCTCACTCAAGTAAGCGAAATTATTGATAATGCCGCTAAATACCCCGGAAAAGCTGTAGTTGTTACTGGCGGAGAACCACTAATCTATAACTTGGATTTGCTAACATCGCAATTACAGAACAAGGGCATAAAAACTTTTATAGAAACTTCGGGCGCTTACCCTCTTTCGGGCCATTGGGACTGGATTTGTTTATCGCCTAAAAAATTTAAAGCACCACGCCCGGATGTTGCCCAATATGCCGGAGAGCTTAAAGTAATTGTTTTTAACAATAGCGATTTTGTATGGGCAGAAGAAAATGCTAAGCTTGTATCGCCTGATTGTAAGCTATACCTGCAACCAGAATGGTCAAAAAACCAGGTTGTAACTCCTCTTATCATCGATTATGTAAAAGCAAACCCAAAATGGGAGATTTCTTTACAAACACACAAGTATCTAAACATCCCCTAAGCTTTTGGATAATAATTCCTGGTTTGCACCATTCTAGCGCCAGTGTTTTTTAACTTTACTATTATATCCTGCAAAGCTCCAAATGAAATTATTCTTAGCTCTCTATTTAAGCTTGTATTTCCATTGTGCATATGCCCAAAAAACATTTCAATCAAAAAATAACGGGGCTCAAAAAATTTACGAGCAGGCCGGGCGCTATATTTCTCTTAACAGCTACGATAAAGCTATTGATCTGTTAAAAGAAGCGATAAAACTTGATGGTGAATTTACTTCTGCCTATCAGCAATTGGGCGACATTTACCGTAAAAGGTTAGACTATGCTTCGGCGAAAGCCGCTTATCAAAAAGTAATTACAATAGATCCCGAATTTTATGCGGGCACATATTTTGGTTTGGGAGAAAGCGAACTTAATACCGGCGATTATGAGCCTGCGCTGCAACATTTTAATAAATACATTTTATATCCCAATCTTCCGGAAGCAAGCAAAAAATTAACATTAAAGTATGTTCAGGATTGCCAGTTCAGCTTAAAAGCCGTTCAAAACCCCGTTAAATTTAATCCGGTAAATATGGGCAAGGCTATAAATACCCGCGATCCGGAATATTTGCCAGTTGTTACCGCTGATGAAGGAACCCTGATTTTTACCCGCCGGAAAAATAACATGGAAGACTTCTATAAAAGCACCAAAGTTAATGGGCAGTGGGCAAATTCTGAATATTTAAGCCGTGAGATAAACACAGATGAATATAACGAAGGAGCGCAATGTATTTCGCAAGATGGCATGTATTTGTTTTTTACAGGGTGCAACAGGCCCGATGGATTAGGCAGGTGCGATATTTACCTTTCAAAGCGTGAAGGCAAAGGCTGGAGCAAACCGTTTAATATTGGTGCGCCAATTAATACCCCTGGCTGGGAATCGCAGCCCTCTTTAAGTGCAGATGGCCGCACTTTATATTTTACCAGTACACGGCCAGGTGGCTTGGGCGGATATGATATATACAAATCTGATCTTAAAGAAGGAGGAGCCTGGGCTGTGCCCGTAAATTTGGGACCGCTCATCAATACCGCCTACGATGAACAATCTCCGTTTATACATCCGGATGGGCAAACCCTTTACTTTTCCTCCAATGGATGGCCGGGTTTAGGCAATCGCGATATTTTTATAAGCCGCAAAAACCCGCAGGGCAGCTGGCAAAAGGCAGAAAATGTGGGATATCCTATCAATTCGTTTGCAGAAGAAGCAGGGCTTAGTATAAGCAGCAATGGCAAAACCGCTTACTTTTCAGCCGATAAGCCCGGTGGGCAGGGAGGGCTTGACATATATTCTTTTGACCTGCCAGAAAATATCAGACCAAAATTAGTTACGTACGTTAAAGGCGCAATCTTTGATAAAAAAACACTAGAACTGCTTGATGCAGATATAAAAATAATTAGCCTTGAAGATGGCAACGTGGTATATGATGATAAATCTGACCTTGAAACTGGAGAGTTTATGGCAACAATGCCGGCAGGCAAAAACTTTGCATTAAATATTGAGAAAGAGGGCTATCTGTTATATTCTGTTAATTTTTCTTTAGAAAAACCATCCTCGGCAAATAATCCATTCCTGATAAAAGTGCCATTAGAAAAGCTTGAAGTGGGAGCTATGGCTGTGCTGAACAATATATTTTTTGAAACCAACAAATACAGTTTATTGCCCCAGTCTAAAATTGAACTGATACAATTTCTTTCGTTTTTAAACAAAAACCCTAAAGTAACTATTGAAATTGGTGGCCATACAGATAATGTTGGCGATGATAAAGCAAATCAAACTCTATCTGAAAACAGAGCTAAAATGGTATATGATTTTTTAACTGGCAATAAAATTCCTTCTACCAGATTGATTTATAAAGGCTATGGGAAGAGTAAACCAGTTGCTCCAAACACTTCAGAAGAAGGAAGGCAAAGCAACCGCCGGACAGAATTCAAGATTATAAAAATTAACTAAGCCGCCCTTAATATTTTTCTATCGACTTTTTTAATCCGTTGCGGGGCTGATTATGAAATTTGCCTATCCAAATAACTCCGTTTTTGCTTTCGTACTTATCTATTAAATCTTTATCGTACAAATAACTAAGCTTTTCCATGGCATTCTCTTTAGAAATACTGCTTAAAAATGCAAATTCTTTATTCGTCATGGTTGGAAATTCAGCAAAAAGCGATTCCGGGTCGGCGTTGATTATTTCCTTTTTGGCAAAAGGGATCAGTTTATGGATTATATCTTCAAACGTTTCGTAAGGTTGAAAGCCTTTAAGCGGAATTTGATAACCGGAATTATCTGAGAAAAATAACGTAGGGAAACTTGTAACCTTAAGTTGCTCTGCAAGCCTTAAATCCGCTTTGAAAAGTTCCTGAGCCCTGCCTTCAAAATCGCGTAAAAGCCGGGCAGAATCAAGCCCAACTTCAAATGCTGCACGCTCTAAAAACTTCCACTGAATAATATTCTTCTTTTCCAGGAAAACCATTTCTTTGATGCGCCTTAAAAAAAGTATGGCCAAATCGGTGTCCTGCATTTGAGCAGCTTTAAATGCTATAGATGGAGGAAAAGATGATGTTAAAGGATCTTCTATCCAAACATCGCCATCCAGAGGGATTTCATGGCATGCGCAAACATCTTCCCAATGCTTTGCCGCATCAGAAGGCGTATTGATTAGGCCGCCCTTATTATATTCGTCCCAGGAGGGCAGCAAACCGCCCATACGATACTCAATATTTAGATAATTTCCATATTCTAATTTGAGCTTTCTAAGCAATGGCTGAATAATCCAGCAGGTGGAGCAAATAGGATCTGTAAAATATAAAACCTGGATTAGCTTGCTTTTCTCTGTCAGGGTATGGTCTTCTTTCTGAGGGATGAGCGGCACAGGGATATCATCATCGCTTTGGCCTAAAGGGCTCAAAAAAATATTTTTCAATTCCCGCCCCAGGTTGATGTGCTTAGAAACTTCATCTGATCGTATTTGATAATATTGGTTAAAAGCAGCTTCTACATCTGTGTATTTCTCAAGGCTTTCTGCAAGGGTTTGAGCATCTACAATTGCATTAGTTGTGCCCGCACTTGTAAAAGGAAGCGCTAAATGCGCCGCATCGCCTATCAAAACCACATTCTTTTTATGGAAGGAAGGCAGCAAATCAAAATCTCGTGTGTTCCAGATGTAGCTTGTTGAAAAATCGTTTAAGGATAGTATTTCGGCAACTTCGGCCGGGAATTTTTTCAATAAGTTGGTGCAGAACCTTTTTAGTCCATCGGTAGTATGATCTTCAAGATCAGAAAGAAGAGGATCGTACTGTATAAACCATACAAATTCTCTATCTGTAGTTGGTATCAGGCCAAAAGCCAAGCCGGTTGTTTCATTCTGATATTTAGTAAAAGCTGTTGCATAAGTTTTTGCTAAATTTTCGCTAACAGCAATACCTACAACTTCCTTCACTCTTACCGGGGTAAAATCAACACGCCCAAAAGTAAAATCCCTTACTTTAGAATTCCCTCCATCTGCGCCTACAAAAATATCGCCATATTCTATATCTCCATTTGCAAAAACAGCAGCTATAACTTTATCTTCTTTGTACAAGAAATGAGAAAACTTCCTGCCTTCTTTTATGCATTCTGAAGGTAGCAAAAGGTTCAAAAAATGTATTAGATCAAAACGCTTAATGCATTGCCAGGAATTTAATTGCAAGTGCTTAATTTCCCTGCCTTCTGGCCTTCTAAGGCTGTAGGTGTCTAATTTTTTGCCTGGCAGCGTAATCCCGCTATCCCTGCTAAGCTCGTTCAATATTGCCAGCCCGTCTGTATGCATCAAAAAAGCATGGCCACGAACAGGCATACCAACAGTGCGCTCGTTTACCACAACTTCAAAATTCTTTTTCAGTAAAAAAATGCCAAGTGTTAAACCTGCAATCCCTCCACCTATAATAACAACCTTCATATTGAACGAATTGTAGTTTTAATCCTTAATAATGCCTCTCTCAGAATTTCTTCCGATGTAGCAAAACTAAGGCGTATGTAATCCTGAGCACCATTGCCAAACCATTCTTTTAGCCCCGGCACCACTGCTACTTTAGCCTTATCTAATAGCAATTGATGTATTTCTGAGTTAGATTTATTTGTATCGGCAATGTTTACAAATGCCACATAACAGCCCTGTGGCGCTATGCACTTAAACCCTGGCACTGTGTTAAGCTC
>JAYVNR010000130.1:0-5746 GCA_043758305.1 Pedobacter sp.
TTTCATATCGCCAATTAAATCTAATAGTTTTCTATCAATCGCTGCGCTGCGGCTAGAATCCTACTTTTAAGTGGCCTGTTTTTGGGGAAGCTTACAGGGATGTTAGCCGCTGCGCATCTTGCAACTTAAATGATGGGGCGTTAAATCCGTGGTATCCAGAGCTCGACATCGCCTGCAAAGATGTGGAATAACGGGTTTCGTTGATATAGACACGGCAGGTGCTCACGTCATTGCGGCCTGCCCCTTCGCAGGCGTGGCAATCTATACGTTTGCCGCAGTGGCTGATGTTTGGTTCTGTGCTTTATCGCTTGGGGACTTCTCCTGCGTCGAAGTGACGGGGAATTATTGTTGCTGTTCGGGATGTTAGATCTTGCGAATTCCGCAACCCAGATGATGCAGAATTAAATCTGCTGTATTTTAAGTTTGAAATGTGGAAGATGTCGAATAACAGAGAGATGCCGACAGCAAAAATATTATTCTAACAGCGTTTTACATAATGTGCAGAGGTAATTAAGGTGCCGCTTTTAAACTTCCCTGGAGCATTAAATATCATAAAACCACATTTATACGTCAAGATACCAACATGCACTTTTACTTTGTAATTGCCCCAACTAGATGTACTTCTATATTTCAATTTCTCGCAGTGGCATTCATACACGTCTGATTTAGTGCTTTTTGCATAAAGTTTTTCAAATTCTGCACGATTTACGAAGCCGTCTTTCTCAAAAATGCGTGCTGTTTTAAAAAGAGCGCTTAGCAGGCCGCCTTCCACAAGCTCATCTTTTGTAGGGTGTTTTTTCATTTAGCGTTCAATATGTTTATCGCAACTTTCATTCAGCTTTTGCTGTACGAGATATTAGCCCCTGATGGGTATTTCCATATTCGGTTTTTATCTAAGTTCGACATCACCCTGCGGAAGATGCAGAACAGCAAAAATTAATGTATGATAATGTTTTATGATGTCAAGCTAATCAATTTCCTACCCATACCAAAGCATCTGGCTCCAATGCTCGTATTAGTTCAATAACACACTCTATATGCACTTTACAATCTTGGATAATTTCCGGGTATGCTTTTACAGCATTCTCGTTATCAAACTTCGAGTCGGCAGTTTTGGGGTGGAGTAAATCTGATCTTAATTGATAGCATCTGACAATTGTTTGAAAAAGTTTTGAAGATGGCTTAATGTCGCATTTTTTGAAAGAGTTCAAAATTTTAAGCTTCTCGGTAAGACTGTATGTTTGTTCAATATCTGTTTTAGTATTTCCCCTTATACTCACTGTGGCTGGGATATTCTTATTCAAAACATATTCGATAATAATGGCTAAATACGAAAAAACAGTAATTCGTAACATAAGAAAACTATAAAAATTAGTATCGGCAAAGTTGGCAAATACAAAATCTCCAACGTGGAGATTTCGTTCTTTAGTAAGGTCTTCAAATACGTCAATACTTTGATTGTATAGTGTTATTGCTGAATTAAGATAGAAAGTTGTTAAATCTGGAATAGGGAAAAGAACCGTAGAATTCCCTTTGTAGATTGGTATTCCTACAATTAGCTTCTCACCTAAAATAACGACCGCAAGATCTAGCTTTCGTTTATGATACTGTGTATTCTTTTCATTTTCTTTAATCGGATCGCTAAATTTCGGCGTTGCCACATTTTCCTTCACCCATTGATCCATATCTTTTGGCTTGTAGTCAAAATCTCGGATGGACTTCGTTTTTACCAATAGAAATTTTTTCATGCTCTTTCCCAAACCCTATCCACCTCCCTCATCAACCTCCCCGTTTCTGTTAGCGCCACAATAATCTTCTGATAGTGCAGAATATCTTCATAGCTTAATTCTCTGCCTTTGCGGTCTTTTAGCCATTTTTGTGCTGGTTGGTAACCGCCGATGTAAAACTCCCACGCTGCTTTCGGTACTTTGTCGAAGTATTGGGTTTCGTTGATGTACACACGGCCGGTGCTCACGTCATTGCGAGCCTGCCCCTTCGCAGGCGTGGCAATCTCTGCGTTTGTTGCACTGCCGCCCGTTTGGTTCTGCGCTTTGTTGGTCTGTCCTTCGACAGGCTCAGGATGACCTCCTGGTTCAGGTGTTAACTCAAACCTCACTTTCCCAACAACATTATCTCCATCTACCGGGTATTGCGTTATCAGTTTCCCGCTTTTCTTTGATTCCATCAAATGCACGTCCCTTAGTTGATTGCCAAGATCCACCAAGTCAAAAAACTGTTTTGGATCTGTCGGGTATGGTACACGAGGAAAATCTATTTTTAAAAACTCTTTGTATTTCTCCCGGTAAGACGGACTGTGCAAAACCGCATAAATATAATCTAGCAGGTCTATTGGGAAAAAGGTGTTGTCTTCAATTGTGCTTCCTTGCTCCGGCTCTTGGGGCGAATACCACATGCCTGCTGCATTAGCAATTTCCGTAACAATTGACTCATTTAAATTTGGTATTTTTTCTATTTGAGCTCCAATGGTCTGTTGTCCCATATTATCTGGATAAAGGTATAGGGGAAATACATAATTCACCTCGCCCGTTTGTAAGGACACTGAGCATCTTTCGGACATCAACTTCGAGATAAATATGTGTTGAAAATCGAAAGAAGTTTGCTGACGACAAGTTAAAAGAGCAATATTGTCACGCACTAAATGCTTCATTATTCCATTTCGGGGTCGTCCAATAATCCCGTTTGCAACACCTGTGTAGATAATATACTTAGGGTCAAATGGACGATAATCGATTCTCATAATTGTCGATTTGTTTTTTAGAACATCGGACTTGGCTCTTTCTACCTTATCTATTTTTTTCGACGGGAGTTTATATTTACTAACAATTTCGGTCACTTTTAAAGTCATCAAATCATTTAATAATGTTTCGGCAAGCGTCTGAGAATGGTTAATTGCAAGCTCGTCGAATTCAGTTGCAAAGCCCGCATTGCTTTCTAAGAATAAATCATCCAGTTTAAAACCGAGTTCATACTCCTCTTTACCTTCAAAATCTTTGTTAATGAAAAACCAATTTGGCTGATTAGCTGTGAGCGGCGTCCAATCTATTGTAGATATCGAACCATTGATTAGTGCCTGGTATTTGTATTCCCGTTTGCCGTACAACTCGTGAAAAAAAGTTGACGCTAATTCGTTCGTACGCTTTTTTCCAGTCTTAACCAACAGAGTAATACTGACGCCCGCCATTATATCAAAAACGTTTTGGTCCGGTGTGCCGTCGGGGGAGGTTTCTTTCTTGCGAGCATTCCCATGCAAATCCAAGATGTAAATCTTGTCGAAGTTCTCTAACAAATTCTTTCTCATTTGCCTGTGGATTAATCCATCGAGAAAGCCACTATTAGTTATGTACGCCAGAATACCCGTACCGTTTTTGTTGATAAAATACTGACCAAAACGTATGAACTTTATATAATCGTCGGAAAGAGGCTGAATATTACGTTCTTTTAAATCTCTTTTATAATCTGCCGTTAGTTTTTCAATCCATTCAGATTTATTTGAACTACTTACGCTATACGGAGGGTTGCCCATGATCACCATCACAGGCGTATCTTTCTTTACGGCATTTGCCTGATCGGCTTCGTCGCTCAACCAAGAGCTGAACAAGGTTTGTGTGTCCGGGTGGGCTTCTTCCAGGCTATTGGTCAGAAAAATACGGAAACGCTGTTGCCCAACCCCAGCCCTCTCCGGAAGTGAGGGAGAATAACCGGTTTCGGTTAACAGTATGTCGAGCTTCAAATGTGCCATTGCGTAGCTGGCCATCAGCAGCTCAAAGCCATTTAGCCGAGGTATTAAATGCTGGTTTACGTAGTTGCTCCAAATGCCCTGCTGCCCTTCAAAATTTTTGTAGATATGGCGCACGGTTTCGGCAAGAAAAGTTCCAGTGCCTGTAGCCGGGTCGAGAATTTGCACTTTATGCACTTCCTGCTCAACCTTTTTGCCCTGCACATCAACTTTAACTTTGATTTTAGAAGTGTCTGCGAGCCCTTGTGGCAAATTGAATTCCGTTTTCAGTATATCGTCAACCGCACGGACAATAAAGTTTACTATGGGCTGCGGCGTGTACCAAACACCACGGGCTTTGCGCAAAGCCGGATTGTAAGCTGCAAGAAAGGTTTCGTAAAAATGCACCACTGGATCCTCCTGCTTGGTGCTCTTGCCAAAGTTGCGCATAATGTCGGCCACATCGCTGGCAAGAAAAATATTCACCAGTTCTTCTACAATCCAAACCAGTCGCTCGTCCAGATCATATCCGGCAATATCCTGGAAAAGCTTGCGCAAAAATGGATTGCTTTTGGGTATCAACGTTGCAGCTTCCTGCCGGGAGAACGTGGGCAGCGTAGGATCGTGGTAACGTGCGGCAAACATACCATAGGCAATTGTTTGCGCATAAATATCTGCAAAACCACTATTCGTGATATCGTGAATCAGCATTTGCTGAAATGACGTCATTTGTGCTTTGAGCGCAGAACGGGTATTGTTTTCATCGTCCACGTTCAACGATTGCTCAATTACGTTAGCCATTAGCTTCGCTTTACCGGCCATCATCTCTGCCAGCTTGGTAGGCGACTTTATTGTTTGGGTAATGGTTTGAGCAAAGTTGTGGATCAGGTCCGTGAACCGATCAAAATTTTCGGGCTTTGGTACAATGCTTCCATGTTCGATACTTGCAAGCGAAACGCTGGTTGTTAAAACTCCTTCTTTATAAAAATGAAAGTCGAGGTAATCTGTAAATATCAGATTGCTTAAACCCGCTTTATATCTATCGAATTGTTCTTTTAAGCTTTTGCTTGAGAGATCGACACCAATGTCTTTAGCTTCGATGTAACCAATTGGCACGTCTTTGCGGGTAAGAACATAATCAGGAGCTCCGCAGGCTATGCGGGCAGGCTCATTGGTAGCTAAGATATCTGGCAATATTGCCATTAGAAGATTCTGCAAATCGCCACGGTAGGAATGTTCGCGGCTTAAACCCGTTTTATATAATCGGTTAAGCTTGTCCAGATATTGTGATATGGTCATGAAGCGGCGATTTGAGCCCGGTATATTTTAGGGAAATATAGATGTTTAATTAATTAAAGTAAAACGAGATATAATACGGGACACCATGAGTCATCAATGCCTTAATTGCATAAGAGTACATTCTTCACAAATCAATCTTAAGCACTCATGAGCAAAATGTTTTAAGATTTAAAAAGGAAACGGAATATATGGCACCGAGTTTTCTTCTCCTATTTAGGCTGAAAAATTTCTATCACATAACCATCCGGGTCCGTTAAAAACAATTGAATAGCGCCATCTGGACGTGGCGAGGGAGCGCTCATGGTAGAAAACCCATTTTGCAGCAATGCTTTTTCAGCCTCAAATACATCCGCCACTTTTAAAGAATAGTGATGGTTGTTGCGTTTAACGGAAGGCAGCCCAACTCTTTCTATTAAATGCAATTCCTGGCTTCCCAAGGCAAACCAGGCACCATTAAAATCGAAATTCGGCCGGGGGATTTGTTGCAAGCCTATTATGTCTGTATAAAACCGTATTGAGTTTTCAAGGTCGGCACATTCTATGGCTATATGGTTCAGTTCAAGTATATCGAAATTCATAATCTAATTGGAAAAATTTAAGCGTAAACATAGCGAGGCTACAATTTGTTGCTACTGTAAAATAAGCCAAAATAAAAGATAAATTTGCGCTAAAGGCAAAACTATCATGCATTCTATACCGAAACTACAACAA
>JAYVNR010000131.1:0-16684 GCA_043758305.1 Pedobacter sp.
ATATCGCCAATTAAATCTAATAGTTTTCTATCAATCGCCTCGCTGCGCTGCGGCTAGAATCCTACTTTTAAGTGGCCTGTTTTTGGGGAAGCTTACAAAACAGGTGGAACAAAAGATGTTGGACTATTCCGAACGCCTGACCACATCAGGCAATTTATGACCGCTATTATTGAACCGACATTTGACGATTTAATTTTTGACCCTGCTTGCGGTACTGGTGGTTTCTTGTTTGACGCATTTGAATTTGTAATGCGAAGAGTTGACCCCGACCGTGAATGGCCGGGCGAAAAAGCAAACTCAGAATTAAACAAATGGTTTGACGAATATTTTAAGTTCAATCAATTGGAATTTCCGAGCATTGAACAAACAACTCAATTTTACAGAAGTGGTGTAACAGGCATTGAGTATTTAGGAATGATTCGCAAAATGGCGGCAATCAACTTTTATGTTCGTGGCTTGAACCCTGCAAACATTGAACAAGGCGACAGTTTAGCAAAATACAGACCAGTAACCGACCACGAAAGCAAATCAGTTATTTTGGCAAATCCGCCTTTTGGTGCATTGCGTGACCAAGAAAGCTATCCCGATGTTTGGGGCGAATATTCCAAAGAATCGGAAACCACAATTTTGTTTGTGAAGTTAATGTTTGAGCAACTCAAAGCAGGTGGAAAATGTGCCGTTGTAGTTTCAGAAGGTTTTAATACTTGGGACCAGTTTAGTGCAAAAGCATTGCGTAAGATGCTACTGGACGAAGCTCATTTGAAAGCGGTAATTTCTTTGCCACAAGGTTTATTTGTAAGCAAAAGCGGACAAGGCCCAAAAACTTCTATTCTCATTTTTGAAAAAGGTGGAAAAACTGACTGGACTTGGTTTTACAAAATAACCAACGATGGTTACACAATGGGAACCAACCGCAAAGAACAGAAAGGAAATCAACTTACTGAATGTTTAACGCTGTATCACGAATTTGTGAAACACGGAAAAAAACCGCCTGAAACAAAAAACCAATTTTGCATACCAGCCGAATGGATTAAAACGCTTGACCCAAGAGTAAAAGAAAAAATCCGCACAGAAACCCGTGCCGATATGGAAGCGAAAGGCAAAATTGAAAGAGAGAAAAAGGAAGCCTACCTTGACAAAAAAATAAAAGCCAAGAAAGCCACAGCAGCCGACAAGTCAATGGAATTAAAAATATTTGACCAAATGTTGGAAAACAGAATACAAAATGAAATTGCAAAACGCATTGATAAGGCACACAATTACTCTTTCAACCTTGCCAATTATAAAAGCGTAATTAGTGACAGTCAGTTGGTAGAATGGACAGAAGCACTCAAACATATTCAACCAAACGGAGCAACAACGGTAGAAGATGTTTACAAAAAACTAAAGAACGGAAAACCCGAAAACATTTTACCGTATATTTTAAAACTGAACCCTAACAATGCTTTAGAGGCAGACATTGCCCGAGAATATGTAAGTAATTTGGATAACGACCTTATTTTAAAACATAAGGAGTTGAATGTAATTAAAGAGATTTTGAAAAGCGGTGCAAAATATCCTACTGTTTCTATTAAAGAAACTTGTAATTACGAAAAAGGAAAATTCCCTACACAAGCTACACCTGAGGGTGTATTCCCAATGGTAGTAACAGCAAAGGAAAGAAAGTCTGCACCTGATTTTCAGATAGATGCTAAAGCAGTTTGTATTCCAACAATTTCATCTACTGGACACGGCTCTGCAACGCTAAATAAAATTCATTATCAAGAAGGAAAATTTGCATTAGCCAACTTGTTGTTCGCTGCAATTCCAAATAATCCTGAAACAGAACTCAACCCTAAATTTTTATATTACATTTTAGATGCAAGACGGGAGGAACTTTTTTGTCCATTGATGAAAGGTACTGCCAATGTAAATATGAAAATGGAAGACGCAATAAATGTGCGTTTTCCTCTGCCACCTATTGAAGAACAGACAATCATTGTAGCACAAATTGAAAAACAGAAAGCGGTTTTTGAAGGTGTGGATTTGGTTTTAAAGAATTGGGAAGTTGACGAGACAATATTTACAAATTTAACATTTTCAGAACTTGACAAACATTTGAACTTTGTTTCAAGTGGAGCAACACCGTTAGGTGGTTCAAATATTTATGTTCAGGAAAATGGTGTACTATTTATAAGAAGTCAAAATGTACTCATAAACAAAACAGATTTTTCTGATGCAGTTCAAATTCCCAATGATGTGCATCAAAAAATGAAAAGAACACAAGTGAAAAATGGAGATGTTTTTTTAAATATTACAGGTGCTTCAATTGGGCGAAGTGCAGTTATGTGCGATGATAGAGAAGCAAATGTAAATCAACACGTTGCTATTTTAAGACCTAATGAAACAATTCTACCTGAATACCTATCGGCAGTTTTAAATACTCCAAACATTCAAAGACAAATAGATATACTTCAAACAGGTTCTTCAAGACAAGGTTTGAATTTTGACCAAATTAGAAAATTAATTGTTCCGATAACTGACTCTAAATCACAACTTAAAATAATTGAAAATCTAAATTCACAATTGGAAATTTTGAATGGTTTAAGCAAAATGAAAGATGCAGCCCAAAAGAAAATCAATCAAATATTAGCTGATGTTTGGGGTATTGAATTTTCAGAACCTATAAAAATGGAGGTAGCCGATGAGCAAGAAAATTAACGAAGCTACTTCAACCGATTTGCCAATTATACTTAAACTAATCAATGAGTATGGCTGGAAAATAGAAGATACATTACTGTATCAACAAACTTATGACATTACAGAAAATCTGAAAAGCGATTACAGCAATCTTAAAAACATTCGCCCCGATATTGTATTGCAAGATTTAAACGGAGAAGTTTTAGCAGTTATAGAAAACAATCTTGATAATGAAAATAAAGACCTTTTAAAATTGCGTACTGTAGTAACGCATTTGCTAAAACCACGTTTTCTGTATGCTTGCAGTGCCGAACGCATTTTGTTTTACGACAATGCTTGGAAAGGATTAGATGCAGGAGAATTTAAGCAAGTAACTTCCTTTATGAGTTTGGAAGAAATGAAACTCAAAATTGAGCAACAGAAAAAAATTGCTTCCAACAAAGAAATAACCATTGACACAACCATTGCAGGTGGTTTCGACCCAAGCATTGGCAAAGAAAGATATTACCAACTGCAATGTATTCGCACAATTATTGAAAACTACAAAGCAGGCAAACAAAAAATGCTTATTCATATGGCAACAGGTTTGGGCAAAACCCGAACAGCCGTAGCATTGGTAAAAGCATTGTTAGGAAGTGGACTTGCAAAACGAATTTTGTTTGTGGTTGACAGGAGAATGTTAGCCAAACAATCGGTTGATGACGGCTTTGCTTTAATCAGCCGAGAACACACAAGCAGTTGGATAACTACTTCAAATTTTAGAGCAAGAAAACACACCAGTATTCACGTTGTAGTTATCGACACCTTAGAATTAATTCATAGCGATTTCCCTTCCAACTTTTACGATTTAATTATTGTGGACGAGTGCCACAGAAGCATTAACGTAAACAGAAAATTAATCTTCGACCATTTCCTTTGCCCAAGAGTTGGTTTAACGGCTACACCAAGAATTGCAGCCGCCAAAGATGGAACTGAAGTTGATGAAGAAGATTTGGCAATCATTGACACCTACAAATTATTTGGTTGCGAAACAGGCGAACCCGACTTTCAATTTGATATGGAAAAAGGAATTAGCGAAGGTTTCCTTGCACCATACAAACCAGTTGAATTACTATCTTCACTTATACAAGAAGCAGAAGAAAACGGAATTAAATTTGACCACGTTTTAGACCCACAAGAAAAATATGTAATTGCTTTAGGAGCAGAAAAGAAACTAAAATTAGAGCAACTAAACCGAAAATTTATTTCAGAAGAAAACTGTTTACGCATAGCGGAAGAACTAAAAAAGAACACTCAATACGGAGAAAAAATAATTCTGTTTGGCGTTAGTCAAGCTCATTGCATTGAATTAGCCAAAGCAGTAAACACCGTTTTTGAAAAAGACCTTTCCGAAAAACCGTATTACGCAGAAGCAGTAATTTCTGAAAACAACGAACTGAATGAAACGCTGAAAGCGTGGTTTAAAAAGCCATACCAAAAACCGTATGTAGTTACTTCGGTTGACATTTTAAGTACAGGCGTTGACATTCCTTGTGTTCGTTACATTGCATTTGCAGGGCTAACAAAATCAGTTGGCAAGTACATTCAAATGGTTGGGCGTGGCACACGACTTGACCCGAAAACAGGCAAATTTAGTTTTACAGTTCTTGACTTTGTTGGTTTGTGCAGACGAATGGAAGACAACGGAAAAGGAACGTTGAAAGAAAACAAGAAAGTTGTAAAACCTGGCGACCAAAAACCAAAAGTGCCAGGAACTCCACAACCAAAAGGCGACTACTTTTTAATTGACAATCCAGACCCAGCACATTTAATTCAGCGAGTAGAAATTCACGGAGATTCGATAATTGTAAAAGACAATATTCCAATTGAAGAAGCGAAACGAATTTTTGAAGAGGAGTTGAAAAAAACTGATGAACCCACAATAACAAAGTTAAAACTAAAAGCGCAACAGGATGATTACCAACCCTCAGAAGAAGAGATGGACAAGTTACTTGATTGGCTAAAGAAACCAAATACATTTTTAGATGAGGGGCACCTTCAAAAAATGTATGACTTCCCGGAGGGCTCCGCCTGGGATTTTTTCCTTCATGCTTTAGGTAAAAAGAAAATTCCAACGGCCATAGAACGCATCGAGAAGAACTATCTTTCATACATCCATACTTACCCTTTTAGCGATGATGAGATTGTGATTTTAAAAAAGATTAAAAATGTATTCTCATCAAATTTGGCTTCCAAAAGAGCTATTGATGAGCGAGAAATATTTGGAAATCCGATTTATGAACGGTTAATTGGCTCATATGACCAAGTTGACCGAACGTTCGCTGGACGATTTAATGCTGTAATGGCAGACCTAAAAAGAACCTTACAGCCTAGAGGCTTTCAATAGCAAACTGGAGACTTAAACAGGTCGATTTTCTCTTTTTAAAGCCTTTGAGAATCATTCCTGACATCCCCACTTTAGCAAGCATTGGCTCAACCTTGTCCCTAAAGATTAATCGTCGGGTTTACCTGTAAGTGTTTTAGCCATTGGGTTGGTAACAGCTTCTAAGGCGGTTCGAGGGTTTATTATAATAATCCACCATTCAGCTGGTGCGTCGATTAGTTATTGCCAATAGTGCCGAACTTCTCTTCTTAGAATCATTTTGGATATTTCAGTTTTACAACGAGTCCGCAGCTCACTATGCCCTGCATTTTTTTTCCCTAAAAGAGATTTGTAATTTTCTTCTGTAACAATTTGGCCATCATAGTAAAATGAAAAGACAGCATGTGCATAATTGCAAGGTATTAAAGCATGTTCTAACACTATTGTACAATTCAATTTAATGGAATTCCCTCTGCCATCATCTTGAGACCCTTCCATCAGTTTGGAGTACCTTAAATTTTCGTTAAGATTTGTAATTACAAGTGGAACTACCTCTTGTTCTAAAATCGGAGGAATTTCATCCTTTGTATTAAAAAGAACATCAAGCTCTTCACAATACGGATTGTCCGCCGGCCCTTGTCGGTTTAGGGAAACGTCGTAAAGATTTATGGTATCAAAGGGATTATTTATATGCTTTAATTCGCATCTTCTATAAAGTAGCTCCCCAATATAAAAATCAGGATTATTTAATCTCTCGCCAGAATGTAACCGCTGCGGGATGTGTGGTAAATGGCAAGACATTAAGAACTAAGCGAAGAGTTGATAGCTTAGGGATTCAAAGTCCAATTGATCTGTGGCATAAAAAGTGAGTTCATCTTTGGATTGATCCGATGTATAAGAAATGTAAGAATAAGCAATCAACCCATCATCGTGGATTATCAATTTTGAAATACCTGATGACATAGTTCTATTTATGCAAATCTCATCATCAGTTGCTTTTGTTATGAAAAAGCTCAACTTCTCTGGATCGATTTGACTTTCTATTGCTTTGAAGGCAGCTAAAAAATTTTGAAGTTGTCTCACTTGCTCTTCATTAGGACTATACAAATTCATTGCAACTCTAATCTTTCCAGCTGCATCATTGTCAGATACTGTAGTTAAGGAACCTTCGGCAATTTCAAATACAGCTTCATAGGCTTGCTTAAATTCTTCACTTGCAGTATTAAGCAATTTATATTTGTTTAATCCTTCTTTCGAGGTTTGGGTTATAACTTGATTGCTCATATTTAGTCGAATAATGATTCTGCCTTTTTAGTAATACAGCTTAAAAATAATTTGTTTTTGAACGATCGTAAACTTTTAAATATTTCAGCAACAATTACATCTTTACAATTTAATTCCAAATATTTAATGACGGCTATGTCAATTAAAAAATTAAGTTGTTCGTTGTCACCAGGGGTTCGTAATATCGTTTCAGTGATATTTCCATGTAAATCTGCTGCCTCGTCAGGAACACTAATTTGAAGAAAAAAATTATTCATCTTGTCTTCAAACCCCTCGGGCATGATGGGTAAAACTCTGAAATATTCTCGAATATTCTCGGACTCGGGAAGAATGACATGGTTTAGATACCTTACACTAATTTGAGTAATTTCGTTACTGCCAGTCACATTTTTAAAACATTCCAACGTCTGTTGAAATTCAGCTACCATAACCTCCCATCCGGCATACTTATCAAAGTTATGGTAACTCAATAAGCTCGATTTTATCGTTATAGCTTTGTTAAAGCCGTCCCTCCCACGTAACAGATAGCCTTCTTCCCTTTGGGAAATTTCAGGATGTTTTTTGTCTAAATGAGCCTCAATTCTAAAGCTGGTGTGACTATTAGGAAAATTCGTCTTAATATATTCGTCTGCGCAAAAGGCGTCTATCTCTTCCGCAGACTTGTTATTCTTAAATGATATGGTGAAAATAGCCTCTTTGATAGGAGGTTTATCGAATTGCTTGAACTCTTCAATCATTCAAAGTTCTGTCTAAGTTTGGGATAACGGTCCTTTAAATATGTGACAAATATAACGACAAATATTAATATGTTGAGATTATAGCATTTGTTAATATCTTTTGATAACACCATTCTCTACATTGAAAAAGATATTTTGTCCCTTAATTGTTTGAAGCTAACCACTTTCGGTGATACCAAGGTTAGAGTTATCAATATGTCCTAATCGTTGTCTAATATTTAGATTAGTTTATAATCCACTGTTTATCAATTAAATGTCGGCACGATTCGAATCCCTCTTTCTCCGCAAATAATACCAAATATGCCTTTCAATTGCTTTGAGAGGCTTTTTTTTAATGCTATTCTTTTATCAGCCTTACGCATCGCCCTTTAGTATAGTATAGGGTTATTTGTTAATTATTTTCTAAAGCCTATACGCTCCCGGCCTTCCCACTTTCGTTGTGATGCTTTCTCGTCCAAAAGGTTTTCCATTGCATCGTAAATGTGGCTTAACTGTACGTCATGCTCTCCCAACCGTTCCCGTATCTCCTGTAATTGTTCTTTGAAGTCGGTTTGTTTAAGCAAAATCTTTCTTACTTCTACAAAAGCCCTCATTATGGCAATGTTCATGCTTATTGCCTTATCGCTGTTTAAAATACCGCTTAACATAGCTACGCCCTGCTCTGTAAAGGCATAGGGGGTTACATTGATGTTGCGTTTATTTTGCGATGCGGTAACAGATTGTGACCTCAGAGCAAGTGTGCTTTCTGATGCGGTAACAGATTGTGACCGGATAGATTGCCATTAGGGAAGGCTAAGGCGAAACATGAAATCCTCGGGAAAACGCTTAATATTACGTTTTACCGCTTGGTTTAAGGCTTTCGTTTCAACCTCGTAGAGTTGAGCCAAATCGAAATCAAGCATTACCCGCTCGCCCCTTATTTCGTAGATCCGGTTTTGAATGGATTGTATTATCTGCATTTTGATAGTCTTAAACAACTTTAAGTTTAACTTCCGGTGCGCCCAGGCTTTGAGCATCACTACCTTTTTGAGCTTTTCAGTAACATTGGAGTACCTCGAAACTGACTTATAATCTGTAGGACCGGAAATTCCCATTACCTCTTCAGCACTAATGTTTCTTCAAGCTATTCCGTTGGCTGCCCCCTGTTTCAACCTCATAAAGCGAGCTAATTCAAAATCTAACATCCCCTTCTCCCCTCTTATTCGCAAATCCTGTTTTGGACTTTGATTATTTGCAAATCATTTTTGCTATCCTACGCTTACAATAGGCATTGTAAGCTCCAATAAACCTTCATTACTATCAAGTGTGCCACCCATTTTTATAATGAGCTCTTCTGTAATATCTATCAGGTTTTTGCTTCCGCTGGATTTTACAAATTTACCGCTGTTTATAGAAACTGATAAAAGAACTAGTTCGGCTTGTATTTCAGCATCAAGGCTAACCAAAACGTTTCCGTTTTGGTTAGTAGATTGTATAGTATAAGACAATAAGTTGCCTATAATCTGCAATAGATTGTTCTTTAGAAATCTAATATGCTCTTTTAATGGCTTTGCTTCTACCTGCAAACTAACTTTATATGGATTTGCTAAAGGAGCGTAATATTTAACAAGCTTCTCTTTTAGATCGATAAGAGAAATACCGCTCATGCCGGTGGTATTTTCATTTGCTACAATTATCTCATCGGCAGCATCCAGAATGGACTTTGAGCTCACATTTATCAATGCTGAATACTCTTTAATATCTTCTGGCTTAAACTCATTGATCTGCTCCATCAAAACATCTGATAAGCCTACAATGCCCGCAAGAGGGTCGCGAAGTTCTTTCGCTATTTCCTTTTGCCTGTTATTGGCAGTAGCTAATTCTTTTCTTAGTGAGCTAATAGCGTTTAAAGACTTCAATTTCTCTACAGCTTCCTGAGCAATAATCTTCATTAACTCTATTTTTTCATTGCTAATGAGCTTAGATTCGCTATCAAATACGCATAAAGTGCCAAGATTAGCACCAGCTTTAGACTGCAAAGGAACACCCAGATACGATTTAAAAAATGGAGCCCCCTTCACATATGCCTTTTCGCTAAATCTTTCATCAGCCGAGAGATCAGGTATTTCTAAATGGCCACTTCCTGCAACTGTATACTGGCAAACAGAATCTTCAATATTAGTTGGTGCAAGAGCAGAACCCTGTTGTGATATAGGCCAAAGCGTATTTGAATCAATAAGATTTAGCATGGACACATTCATGCCAGTTAATCTGGATGTCAATGCTGTTATATTACTAAACTCATTTTCTAAGTCTAGATAATCTACATCTAAATCAACTAATGCTTTTAGTCTGGAAATCTCATTATTTTGTAAGTTTGTTTCGCTCATTAGGGCAAATTATAGTTTTTTAAATATTTATTTTACCAGAAATCCTATAAAAAACTAATTTGAGTATTATTATGTGATAATTACAATTTGCAAGTATTATTTGCGTAAAATGCAGCAGTATAAGCCCAATGAAAATTCTGATAGCCGAGGATGATTTATTAATGTTGAAAACTCTTGAGTTTAGGCTAAAAAGAGATGGGCACGAAGTCCTGCTGTCTAAAGACGGCAGAGAGGCTATGGAAATGATCAACACTCATTTGCCTGATTTAGTTATTTCTGACATTATGATGCCATACTCATCTGGTTTAGAACTTATTGGACATATAAAACAAAAGTTTGATAATAAAATACGCACTATAATCTTATCCGGCATGGGGCAGGAAAATGTAATTCTGGAAGCTTTTAGATTAGGAGCTGTAGATTTTATAACCAAGCCTTTTAGCCCAAACGAATTGTCAATGCGCATAAACAGGTTCAATATTTCATCTTAAAACTTTATTTTGCATATTTGATAGGCATTGGCATTAACAAATATTATCATTAACACGCCCCTTCCTATAATTTATCTCCATCTAACCACTATCTTCTTTTGCCTGATGATAGTGTGCATAACATGTTACATTTTAGTTTATCTACATTTTGAAAATAAGAAAGAAGCTAAATATGCAAGATGGAGGCTTCTGTCGAGCTCCCTTATAACCCAATCTATCTTTTTCGAGCCCGAAAAGGATGCTGAAACATTTAAGGTGCCCCAGCGGATAAACAAACTTTTGTCAAACCCGTATTTTAGAAAATTTCTGACAAATGAGATTTTATCCTCAAGTGAAAATATTACCGGAATATCGGGCAATAACTTAAAAACGCTGTATTTAGAATTGGGGCTGGATAGTTATGCATTAAAGCTATTAAATAGCAAACCCTGGCATAAGATAGCCTCGGGCATAAAAGAAATTGGCATGATGGAACTGGATGCCCACAAAAACAAAATAGAACATTTTACCAATCACAAAAGAGGGCTTATAAGGCTTGAAGCTCAAAATACCATCTTAAAATTTAATAACTTTCTGGGCTTGGACTTTTTAGATACTGTACTTTACCCAATTACAGAATGGCAACAAATTAAACTTCTTGAGCATTTGGCTAAACTTCCTCCAGAAGATTTTACAGGAATTGAAAAATGGCTGGCTTCTAAAAATGATACTGTAGTTATTTTTGCTCTAAAACTTTGCCGGAATTATCACAGGTTTGAAATTCATGATGAGGTTGCCAATTGCCTTCAACATAGCAACCCACAAATTAGAGGGCAAACTATCTTAACGCTTAAAGAAATTCCAACAGAACATACTGCATCAAAATTAATTGCAATCTATACTGATGAAACTAAAAAAAATAAACTGCTCATTATTAATGCGCTAAAAGAAATAGGAAGCACAGATGAAATTGCCTTTTTAACAGTGCTTTTGGATGATGAAGATATTGATATTAAAGCAAAAGTTGCTGATACCCTGGCATCAATATTACCAAATGGCTTTAAGGTGCTTTGTTCACATTCTAGTGCCGAATCATACCCATTGAATGAAATAATAAGTTCTTTAAAATCTCAAAGAGATGAGTTGGTTTGAGCTTATTTATAACTTCTTTACATACTCTTTACTGGGCTACTCTTTGTTCCTTTTATTAGGCTATTTCTTCATTGGCATATATTCCATCGGCGAAGTCCAAAAATATTTGCATAAAAATAGCTTTACAAATTACAGGATGCTGGCAGGCTCAAACCATACGCCGGGCATCAGCATATTGGCACCTGCTTATAACGAGGGCGCTAATATTATTGAGAACGTAAGGTCGTTGCTCTCCATACATTACAACAACCTGGAAGTAATTATTATCAATGATGGCAGCAAAGATGATTCTATTGATAAGTTGATGGAGGCATACGGCCTTTACAAGGTTGATTACTTTGTGAATCAAAAAATAAAAACCAAGGAAATTCGAGGAATCTATAAAAGCCACAATCCTATTTATCAGAAATTGGTAGTTGTAGATAAAGAAAATGGCGGCAAAGCCGATGCCTTAAATGTGGGCATCAATGTTTCTAAAAATGAATATGTGGTTTGTATCGATGTTGACTGCATTATAGAACAAGATGCTTTATTGAAACTTGTTAAGCCATTTCTTGAAAACACAAAGCTAAAGGTAATTGCTACTGGCGGAGTAGTAAGAATTGCCAATGGATGCGAAATTGAAAATGGAAGGCTCATTAAAGTAGGCTTGCCAAAGGAGTTTTTGCCACGAGTACAGACATTAGAGTACATCAGGGCTTTTCTGCTTGGCCGCATGGCTTGGAGCCGCTTAAACGGCTTAATGCTGATATCAGGCGCTTTTGGTGCTTTCGATAAAGAGATTGCTATTAAATGCGGGGGCTATGACCATAACACCGTTGGTGAAGACATGGAATTGGTTGTGCGCATGAGAAGGTACATGGAAGAGCAAAAAATCCCCTACAAAGTTGCTTTTATACCTGATCCGCTTTGCTGGACAGAAGCTCCTATATCGTACAAAATCTTAGGGCGGCAAAGGAACAGATGGACGAGAGGAACCATAGAAACCCTAAAAATGCATAAGGTTATGTTCTTGAGCCCACATTATGGCGTACTAGGCCTGCTAAGCTACCCGTATTGGTTCTTTTTTGAATTCTTAGCTCCCATTGTAGAATTTGGTGGCTTTATCCTCTTTTTAATCCTTGCTGTTTTTGGCTTATTGAATTGGGCATTTTTTCTCTCGCTACTACTATGTGTATACACCTTTGGCGTGCTCTATTCTATATTTGCTATTTTAATGGAAGTGCTAACTTACAACCAGTACAACAATAGAAAAAACATACTGAGCCTTGTGATAACAGCTTTTTTAGAGCCGCTAATCTTTCATCCATTTGTTGTTTGGTCTGCAGTTAAGGGCAATATAGATTTCTTAAGAAAAAAGAATAGTTGGGGAGAGATGACAAGAGCGGGGCTTTCAAGCCCTAAAAAAACCGTTGCTTAAGATGATACCAGCGCAAGCAGATCCTTATAAATTCTATATAAATCTTGGGGCTTCTATCAAGTCTATTGCCAGTCTGTGCATTATCTGGCTTGCTTTGATCCTGGTTTTCAGAGTGCTGGAAATTGGATATGCAGGAGCAAATAGTGGCATCTCAGAAAATTTTTTTGCTTTGGTAAGCATGGGGTGGCTGCTAGACCTCCTGATGTGGCTCAAGTATGTATGGTTGGTTTTCCTTATTTTTATACCTGTCTATATCCTATCTCCCGATAAGGAAAAACTTGTCCTCAAATCAACTATTATACTTTTTTTCATAATTCAGCTTGCATTAATATCTTATTTCAAAACCGCACTTGTGCCTCTGGGCGCAGATATTTTCGGATATTCTTTATCAGACATAAAACAAACGATTGGAGCTTCCGGTGGGTTGAGCATAACAATTGCCATCGGCTTCCTCGTTGTTGTCAGCTTTCTTATTTATGTATTGTTTTTTGTAGCGGGCAAATTAAAGTTCAATCGGTTTATTTGTATTGTATTGCCACTATTCTCGGCAATGCTGGTTGTGTCTGGCCTATCTAGAGTGAACCAGAATTTCAACCTCAATACCGAATTTGCCAATAATCTGGTATTAAACAAATCAGATCATTTTTATTCTGAATCATTTGCTCACTTTTTTCCCGATAATACTGATGATGCTTTATTTTCCAATAGTGCCTCAAATAAGTTTGGGCTTTCTAATACAAAATTTAACTATGTAGATCCAACTAACTATCCTTTTTTGCACAGAGATACAGCAATGGATGTTCTATCTCCATTTTTCAATTCAGGAAGTGTTAAGCCTAATATTGTTATTATTTTAGTAGAAGGTTTAGGACGGGCATTTACTAATGAAGGAGCTTACCTTGGCAACTTCACTCCATTTATCGATTCTCTTTCCCGAAAAAGTTTGTATTGGAAAAATTTTTTAAGCCAGGGAGGAAGGACTTTTGCTGTATTGCCATCGATGCTCGGATCACTCCCATTCGCTAAAAACGGATTTTCAGAACTTGGGCAAAAAATGCCACCACAGCTCTCCCTGCTCAATATCTTTCAATACAATGGCTACAATACTTCATTTTATTATGGTGGAGATGCCACGTTTGATAATATGGCTCAATATTTAAAAACTAATAACATTGATCAAATCCGCGATGAAAATACTTTTCCCAGCGGATATCAAAAACTTCCCTCTTCAAACGGATTTACCTGGGGCTATAATGATAAGGAGCTTTATAGATATTTTCTGAGCACAAGGCAAGATGTTCAACAACCCCAACTAAGCGTAATCCTAACAGTTAGCAGCCATAATCCATTTATGATCAACGAAGCTGATAAGTACCAAAAAGCGTTTGAAAACAGGTTAACATATTTGAAGTTTACAGAAAACCAGAAAAATATTTACAGGAATTATAAAAATCAGTATGCCAGCATTCTGTATACTGATGATGCCTTAAGAACATTCTTTGACAATTATAAAAAGCGGCCAGATTTTAATAATACCATATTTCTAATTAGTGGCGACCATAGAATGCCCGAAATACCTATGAGCACAAAAATTGACAGGTATCATGTGCCATTCATTATATACTCGCCAAAACTTAAAACTGCAAGAGCGATGGCTTCCGTTTCTACTCATTTTGATATTGCTCCAAGCCTGCTTGCTTACATGAAGAGCAACTACAACATAAAACTACCATCAATAAATAGTTGGATTGGGCAAGGCTTAGATACAACCATAGGCTTTCGCAACATACATAGCCTTCCTATGATCCAGAATAAAACAGATATTATAGACTTTATAATGGGAGGTTATCATTTAAATGGAGATAACCTTTTTAAGCTAAATGCGGAGCTTGGAGAAGATTTGGTTGATGATAATAATGTTAAAAATGAGTTAAAAAGTGCATTCAGCGATTTTAAAAAGAGGAATAATTTTATTTCTAATGGTGGAAAAATAATCCCGGACTCCCTGTTTAAAAATTATTCCCTTAAAAATTAGAAACTTGCCAACCTACAACGGCTACATTTCTGCTAAATCTGCTTTAGATACACTTGGTATGGTGAACTTAAAACATGTGCCTTTGCCAACTGTGCTCTTTACAGTAATAACCCCACCGTGCTGGGCAACAAAATCGCGTACCAGGAGCAAGCCTAAGCCAGTGCCGAGCTCGTTGTTTGTTCCCGTTTGAGAAGAAGGGGCAATAGATTTTTTAAATAAATTATCAATTGCTTCAGGTTCCATGCCAATACCAGAATCCTGAATACAAATTTCTATCATATGATCTACAGGTTGGGCAGTTACAGAAACCGAACCGCCTTCCGGGGTATATTTTATAGCATTGGTTACCAGGTTTTGAACAATTGAACGGAGCATGAGCGAATCAGCATGAACATGCAAATCCCGTGGTACGTCATTTTTTAATAAAATATCCTTTTGCAAGGCATTGGTTTTCAAAAGCTCTAAAGATTCTTCCATCCCGGCAATCAAGTGCACCTTTTCAGGATTGAAAGAAGATTTTTCCTGCTGTTTTTTTGCCCATTCTACAAGCTCGTTCAACTGTTGTAAAATCCTGTTCGAGGTACGGTGAATAATCCCCGAAAGATTCGAAACTTCTGCCTGGCTGTGCTTGGCAACATCGCGGTTAAGCTTTTCAGATGATACAATAAGCGCAGTTAAGGGATTTCGCAAATCATGTGAGATAACAGAAAGGAATTTATCTTTTGATGCATTTAAATCCTGTAGCTCATGATTTAGCTTTTCAAGTTCTTCTGTACGTTCTTTAACTCTATTTTCTAATTGCTGGTTAAGCTGAGTCAAATCTTCGTTAATGTTCCTCAGCTTTTCTTCCTGACGCTCTAAAAGCTGGTTTTTTTTATGGAGCTCTGCAAAAACAGCTACTTTAGACCGAAGTATTTGAGGGTTTACAGGCTTTCTGATATAATCGACTCCGCCATGCTCATATCCTTTAAAG
Source organism: Pedobacter sp. (assembly GCA_043758305.1). Lineage (GTDB taxonomy): Bacteria > Bacteroidota > Bacteroidia > Sphingobacteriales > Sphingobacteriaceae > JAQSWM01. The sequence goes on from JAYVNR010000131.1 coordinate 15,482, forward strand.
GCGCCAGAATCTTCGTAATCCTGCCCGGTAATAAAGATTATGGGTATCCGCCTAAGCTTTTCACGCTGGTAAATAAGTTCTGCCGTTTCATACCCATCCATAATGGGCATTTTAACATCAAGCAGAATAAGCGAAAAGTCATCTTCCTTTAACAGGATTTGGAGTGCGCCCCTACCAGAAGTAGCTTTAGAAAAAGAATACCCTTCTTTTTCTAAAACCAACTCCATAGACATTAAATTATCTTCTCTGTCATCTACTAAAAGAATTTTAATCGTTGCTTCAGAACTCACTTTACAAATTTAACATCAGGCAAAATAACTCATTATTTGTATAGCCAAACCCGCATTAATGATAGCAACTGATCTGTTTTAACTGGTTTGGTTATATAATCAGATGCGCCAGATGCAATGCACTTTTGCCTGTCGCCGATCATTGCTTTAGCAGTAACTGCAATAATAGGCAATTGTTTATGCCGATTTTCTTTTCTGATCCATTGTATAGTTTCGTAACCATCCATTTCTGGCATCATAATATCCATTAAAACTATATCAACATCTTTATCTTTATTTAAAATTTCTAAAGCTTCCCTACCACTTTCTGCTGTAATTACCTCAAGTTTAGAGCGTTCAAAGGCTGCGGTTAGGGCAAACAGGTTCCTGACATCATCGTCAACTATCAATACTTTTTTCCCGTCGATAATATCCCCATCGCCCCGTGAGGTTTGAATAAGCTTGATTTTTTCTTCAGGTATTGATTTTGTATTTACGTGCAGCAGCATAGAAACCTCATCTAATAAATTGCCATCAGAATTAGGTGATTTAGTGATCAGCTTATGTGGCAGCCGCTTTAAATAGATCAGCTCATCTGCGGCCGGCTCGTTTTCAGAGTGCAATATCACAGAAGTAGACAATTGCTTTTGCTGGTTTAGATGGTTTAATAGTGCCTTAGCATCTGGAACCCCAAAATCCAGCACAATGCTGTCGAATTCAATTTCTTTGAGCAACGCTATAGCTTTTTTAGAGTTTGGCGCTGATGTAATTGCAATGGAATCATTTTGCAATAATTTGCCTATGCGTTCCTGCTCTTTTGCACTTGATTCTATAACAAGGACATTTTTAACATTGCGGTCGCTGAAAGCAATAATGCCCGCAAGCATTTCCTCTAACGACTTATTAGACATTGGCTTTAAATGGAAGCTCTGAG
>JAYVNR010000132.1:0-5649 GCA_043758305.1 Pedobacter sp.
CCTCTTAGCCCTCCCACAGTTGTTGGGTACGGAAAAAATGGGATAAGAAAAGTCTTGCTGGAACAAAGCAAAAAAGTGATCGCCGAGACAGGAGATCCAGCCAAGGGAATTATTGTTTTGATCAAGCCTAGCGATAAATCAAATTATAGAAACCTTGTTGATATACTTGATGAAATGAAGATTACCGACATCAAACAGTATGCTATAGGCGATATTGCCCAGGCTGAAATTGATGGCTTATTAAAACGCGATGGTATTTATTAGCAGTGTTATTAACCCTTTAAATTATAAGTTATGTTAGGGTCTAAATTAGATATATTCAAATTACAATGGCTTGATGTGGTCTTCGCCGACCGCAATAAGGCTTATGGGGCTTATCAGCTGCGTAAAGACAATAACAGTACCACTACAAGGGCTTTACTGATCGGAAGTGTCCTTTTTGTTTTAGCTGTTAGTGCACCCACAATTATCAAATATATATCAGGCTTTATTCCTGATACGAAAGATAAATTGATTGAAACAGAAGTGGTACTTCAGCCTCCACCACCAGTGGATGAGAAAACCCCACCACCTCCTCCGCCTCCAGAGCCGCCGAAGCCTAAGGTTTCGCAGATTAAATTCCCCCCTCTGGTAGTTGCTCCAAAAGATCAGGTTGTAGAAGAGCCACCAACAGTTGAAGAGGTTAAAGTGGCAGATCCAGGGCCAAAAACCATTCAGGGCGACCCAAATGCGGAAGTTAAAATTGATGAGCCTGTGGGCGAAGCCCCTAAAGAAGCTGCTGTAACAGAAGATGTTAACCAGATATTTACCAGTGTAGAGGTATTGCCCGAATATCCTGGTGGGCCTAAAGCTTGGCAAAAATTTGTTGGAGGATATAAATACCCTCCTCAAGCTGTTGAAAATGGAGTTTCAGGTAGGGTTATTATTCAATTTGTTGTAGAACGGGACGGAAGCCTTACCGATATCAAAGTTGTAAGAGATTTGGGTATGGGGACTGGCGAAGCGGCTCTTTCTCTCTTGAAAAAATCACCTAAGTGGACTCCAGGCATCCAAAATGGTCGCCCTGTACGAGTAGCATATACACAGACTATAGCATTAAACCTGGAAGCTCAATAACACAAACAAACTTTAATGTTTAATGTAAATAACCAACAGAAATCGCCCGCAAAGCGATTTCTGTTCATTTTAGGGCTGTGCATGTTTGTTTTTTATTTTGCACTGGGCGTTTTTATAATCTTTTGGAAAGAATTCCCTCTAGCCCTATCTAATACTTATCGAATCCTTTTTGGTGTTTTATTGATTGTTTATGCTTTTATAAGGTTTACCAGGCTCATTCAAAACAATAAAAGCTAATGGGCAAATCAAGCTTATTTATTCTAATTTGTTCTTTGTTACTGCTGTCATGCCAGAGTGGCAGCAATACTGAACAAACTTTAACTGCCGGGACTACTGAAATTGTTGTTGACAATACTTTTGAGCCTATAATAGACGATGAATGGATAGTTTTTAAAAGCGCATATCCAAAAGCAAATATCAAACTAACATATCGCACAGAAAATGCGGTGCTAAATTCTTTCCTAAACGACAGCATACGAGTAGCTATCTTATCAAGAGAACTTACTAAGGAGGAAAAGAGCAGGTTTGAAAATAAAAAGATAATTGTCCGCGTTAATAGGTTTGCAATTGATGCTATAGCATTAATAGTAAGCAAAACAGCAGCAGACACCGCATCTACAGTAGAAGATTTAATAAACACAATGTCAGGCAAACCCAGTAATATAAAAAATTTAGTATTTGATAATGCTAATTCTAGCACTGTCAGGTATTTAAAAGAATTGGCTGGAGTAAAAAAATTGCCTGAGGTGGGGGTATATGCTTTAAAGTCTAATCCAGACGTGGTCAAATATATTCACGATCACCCAGGCTCTGTTGGCGTGGTAGGGGTAAACTGGCTAGAACAGCCCGATAGCAGCACAGAAAAGCTAATAGGAGGCATACGCATATTAAGTGTTAAAAATAGCAAGGGCAAAAAGGGCTCGGATCAATATTATCAGCCCGATCAATCTAATATTGCTTTGGGAGTTTACCCGTTGACACGTGGCCTGTATATTGTAAATTGTTCAGGAGGGACTGGATTAGGCACAGGATTTGCAACCTTTCTGGCTGGAGAGCGTGGCCAACGCATAGTTTTAAAATCAGGCCTGCTTCCCGACAGTATACCTTCTAGAGAAATATTAATAAAACACTAATTTTATTTTAAATTTGGGATATGAAAGCGATAAAAAAAGCAATTAAAGCCACCTTAGTCTGCATGATGGCAGGCTCTGCCTTATATGCACAAACACTTGCTGAGGCTAAAAAGGCTATTGATGCTGAGCAGTATCAAAAAGCTAAAGGGATTTTAAAAACACTAATAAAAACTCAGCCCACAGCAGAAAATTATTTCCATCTGGGCAATATATATTTGAAAACCGATTACCCGGATTCTGCAAAAACCTTTTTCACCAGCGGTGTTAATGCAGATCCTAAATCTCCATTAAATTATATTGGTTTAGGAGCTGCTGACCTTGCTTCAAATAATGCTGCTTCCGCAAAAGCAAATTTTGCCTTGGCAGAAGCTCGCATAGCTAAAAAAGATGCCAAGCCATATGTATATATCGGAAGGGCATACGCCAGAGCGCCAAAGCCAGACTATAATAGTGCTGTAACTTACTTCGGGAAAGCTAAAGCCATGAACGATAAAGATGCTGAAGTGTACTTGGGCCTTGCAGATACGCATCGTGATATGAGAGATGCAAGTTCTGCGTATGCCGAATATAGGTCTGCATCAGATCTTGACCGCAGCATGTTGCGATCTAAAGTTGAACTGGCAGTATTGAACAGGAGCTCTGGAGCATTCCAAGAATCTGTAGATGTTTTAAACAGCGTGGTAAGTGCTGATCCAAACTACGGTCCGGCTTATCGCGAGTTAGCTGAAACCTATTATCGTTGGGGAAACTCTGATGTTAAAAATTACGATACCAAGATCAAGCAGTCTTTAGCATACTATGAAAAATACATGGATTTAACTGACAGATCCCTTGATTCAAGGATGCGCCATGCAGATTTCCTTGTGCTTACCAGAGATTATAAAACTTTGCAACAGGAAGCTCAGGCAATGTCTCAGCTTGACAGAACCAATCCTAGGGTTTTCAGATATTTAGGCTACTCTGCATTTGAAAATGCAAATTATCCGGCTACTGTGCAAGCTCTAAAAGACTTTAAAAGCAGGGTTGATTCTAATCGCCTTATAGCTCAGGATTATCTGTACTTAGGGCGTGCCCAAATGAAAACAGGCGAAACCGTGGATGGATTGAATAATTTGAAGAAAGCTATTAAGCTTGATTCTACAACTGCAGGAGTAATGTCTGAAATTGCAAAAGGGCTTTATGATGCTAAAAAATATTCAGAAGCTGAACCTGCATACGAGCTATCGCTTAAAAACCCCAAGGCTGCCGCATTAGATTATTATTATTTAGGCAATTCTTATTATTTTGATTACTTCGCTAAAGTGAAAACCGATCCAAATACCAATAAGGATATGTTGGTGAAAGCAGATTCAGCCTTTAGCAAATTGTTGCAACGAGCTCCTACTACAGAAGTAGCTCTCCTTTACAGAGCAAGGATCCAAAGAGCTAAAGATGATTCTGACGATTCTAAAGGATTAGCAGTTCCATTTTTTGAACAATATGTTCAATTGGTAACGGTTGCCCGCCCTGAAAAAGCTGAAAAGTCAAAAGCCGGGTTATTAGAAGCTTATACCTATTTAGGGTCTGTAGCTGCCAGAAAAGATAAAGATAATGCCAAAGCATTAGATTATTTCAATAAAGGGCTAGCTTTAGACCCTGCAAATGCCACTTTGCAACAGGCAAAAAAAGCAGTATCGCCAGGCAAGTAATAACGTATTTTTTGTAAAAAAGAGCTCCGAAATTTCGGAGCTCTTTTTTATATATTTGCCACATGGAAGCACAAAGTTCTCCAATAAGTTATTTGCCAATTATATTTCAAATGCTGGTAGCTATTGGATTTGTTGTTGGCACCATGCTTGTAACCCATCTCATTGGTCCAAAGCGCAAAAATAACGATAAGTTAAGCCCATTTGAGTCGGGCATAAAGCCAATCGGGAACGCTCGCCAGCCATTTTCTATCAAGTATTTCCTGGTAGCAATATTGTTTGTATTGTTTGATGTGGAGGTTATTTTTATGTATCCATGGGCTGTAAATTTCAGGGAGTTTGGCTTACGTGGAATGATAGAAATGTTTATTTTCATGGGCACCTTGCTTTTAGGCTTTATATATATCATTAAAAAGAAAGCCCTCGACTGGGATTAACAACGAAATGCTGGTCAAACAGCAATTAACTTATTTAAATTTATAATTTTGCAGCTCATTCACAGATTTCTGAAATGAGCTTTTTTAGTGGAAACGATAATGAGCGATGTTAAATTAGTTGAAGCCCCCCCGGGAGTTGAAGGTTCTGGATTTTTTGCCACATCGTTAGATAAGGTTGTTGGATTAGCTCGCTCGCATTCTTTATGGCCACTTCCTTTTGCTACATCCTGTTGTGGAATAGAGTTTATGGCAACCATGGGCTCGCATTATGATTTAGGAAGATTTGGAGCTGAAAGGCCGAGTTTTTCGCCCAGGCAGGCAGATATGCTAATGGTGATGGGCACAATTGCAAAAAAAATGGCACCTGTGCTTAAACAGGTTTATATACAAATGGCAGAGCCTCGTTGGGTAATTGCCGTGGGAGCATGTGCTTGCAGTGGTGGAATATTTGATACTTATTCTGTGCTTCAGGGCATTGATGAGATTATCCCCGTTGATGTATATGTTCCAGGATGCCCGCCCCGCCCTGAAGCTATTTTAGATGGCGTAATGCGCATTCAGGATTTAGTGAGGAATGAGTCTTTACGAAGAAGAGGCTCTGATGAATACAAACAATTATTAGCAAAATACGGTATCCAGTAATGGGCAAAATAAGCAATCAGGCTGTTCTTCAAAAAATCACAGGTCATTTTGGCGATTTAATTTCTGTCCCTTCCGAGCCTTTTGGGTTTCTTACATTAGAATCAGGTAAAGATGCAATTGCAGATTTGTTGCGCTTTTTAAAAAACGATACTGAGCTTAAATTCAATTACCTTACTGATATAACGGCCATACACTATCCTGAAAAAGAGTTGCCTATTGGTGTAATTTACCATCTTCATAGCCTTTCAAATAATATCAGGGTTCGTATCAAGGTTTTCCTTGAGTCTGAAAACCCCACTATTCCAAGTGCCACAACCTTATGGGAAGGAGCAAACTGGATGGAACGTGAAACGTATGATTTTTTTGGGGTAATATTTGAAGGCCATCCCAATTTGGTGAGAATTTTAAATGTTGATGAAATGGCTGTTTTCCCTATGCGTAAGGAATATCCGCTTGAGGATCCAAACAGGGTGGATAAAAAAGATTATTTCTTTGGGCGATAACAGAATATGAACAACAATAACCATCCTCATTTATTTGATAACGATCCGCAGGTTGTAACTACAACGCTAAACCTCGGCCCAACACATCCCGCCACTCATGGCGTGTTTCAGAATGTGCTGGAAATGGATGGCG
>JAYVNR010000133.1:0-16610 GCA_043758305.1 Pedobacter sp.
CGTGCATATATAGCATTAGACATGTAAGCATAGGATTCGCCAGAAATAGTTTTCTTCTGAGTTATGTTCAGTTCCAGGTCATATAACTGGCTATATCCTCCGGGAGTTTGTGTTAGTTTCCCCACCCATTTTCCACTAATATCTTGCCCTGAGGCTTGAATAATCACAAAAGACAAAAAGAGGGAAAGTATGATTTTCATATACTGGAAAGCAACTCAAGTTAGTAGTTTTCAGTAATTAAAGAGAATTATGTATCAAAAAGTTTTAAAATGGCTTTTGAATAATCTATTATAGCTTTATACTCCATCAAAATATCTCCTCCAATTACGCCGATAACCCTTTTTAAATCCATCTCTTCATAGGCATAATTAATACTGGAAAGGTCTATTGCTGCGGTTGTAAAATTCGTGATATGCAATTTCCCTATTTGCAATTTGGGAACAAGCAAAGAAAAGCTTTGCATAGAATTTGTGCCAAGGCCAGTAGAGAGGGTTTCGGTAAGTTCAAGAAGTGTTTCTTGCCCCATAAGATCCACCATAATAGTTTTATCAAACACTGTTCTTGAAGCACCTGTATCAAGCACTGCTTTGAAAATTTGCCCAAAAACCACAACTTCCACCAAGAGGTGGAAGCCGTCGCCATGCAGGTTCAATATTTCTAAAGGAACTTTTACCAAAGCCGCTTTTGCGCTAGATAAAATTTGAATCTGACAATACCTGGTTCATAGCCCGTACCGCATCGGCGCTTTTGTTAAATTCCGCCTGTTCAGCTTCGCTTAGCTTAAAATCAATAATCTTTTCCCAGCCATTTTTGCCTAAAACTACAGGCACAACCAAACAAATGTCTTTTTGCCCATATTCGCCATCCAATGCCACTCCGCAAGAGATTAATTTTTTCTCATCGCGAACGATGCTTTCTACCATAGCCAGTGTGCCAGCACCAGGAGCATACCATGCAGAAGTTCCAATCAGTTTTGTTAAAGCGGCTCCTCCAACCATAGTTGCTGCAACAATTTTGTCCTGTTGTTCTTTGCTTAATAATTGGGTTACAGGCACTGTGTTCCAGGTGGCATGATTAATTAAAGGGATCATTGTTGTATCGCCGTGCCCTCCAATTACAACTGCATTTAAATCTGCGGGCGAACAATTTAGTTCCTGGCTCAAATAATATTTAAACCGGGCAGAGTCTAATGCCCCGCCCATTCCAATTATTTTGTTTTTAGGCAAGCCAGAAGTTTTTAGTGTAAGATAATTCATGGTATCCATTGGATTAGAAACCACAATCACAATTGTATTAGGAGAGTATTTAAGGATGTTTTCTGTAACCTGCTTAACAATGCCTGCATTAGTGCCAATAAGTTCTTCGCGTGTCATCCCCGGCTTACGAGGCAGGCCCGAAGTGATAACTACAACTTCCGAATCAGCGGTTGCTGCATAATCGTTTGTAACGCCTTTGATCTTGGTATCGAAGCCTAAAAGTGCCGAAGTTTGCATCATATCCATTGCTTTGCCTTCTGCAAACCCTTCCCGGATGTCAAGCAATATCAGTTCTTCTGCCAACTCTTTTCTGGCAATGTTATCAGCACATGTTGCACCTACTGCACCTGCTCCTACTATAGTTATCTTCATTATTTATTAATTTAAAAGGTGCCCGAAGTTAGCAAAATACACATTTGGAAAAAATTTTTTTGCTCGAAGAAAATAATAGCGAATGGGGCTTTTAGTTTCTGGAAAAATAATTAACTGCCAACTTATCCACATAATTTGCAATAAGAAGCCATTTTTTTTGAAAATTATTTTTTTTGATTTACTTAAATGTGAAATCCATTTATAAATTTGGTTAAGAATGAAATATTCATAATATTTGCATTAATACTATCCGTACCATTTATGTTGCAATTGTTAAATTCTTCAGAACCTTTGTTTTATTGTACGGTAGTTTTTCTTGCCCTGGTTTTAGTTTTATTGGCAATTCCATCTATTATTCACGTTGCAAACCATCGCGGGCTTTTTGATGATATAGATACTGAAAGGAAAGATCACAGCCATGGAATTGCCAGGTTAGGAGGGGTAGCAATCTTTTGCAGTTTTGTTATCACCATTCTTTTGGTTTCCCGCATGGATGAAGCTGATGGCTTGAACTACCTGCTCACTTGTTCCATGATATTATTTACCGTTGGTCTTAAGGATGACCTTTGGGGAGTAAACTCAAGCACTAAATTTGGAATGCAATTCATTATAGCGCTGGTTATGGTTGTAATTGCCGATGTGCGGCTTACCAGTATGTACAGTGTTTTTGGCATACATGAATTGGCATATTTCCCCAGTGTGGTTTTATCAATTATAGTGATAATGTTTATTACAAATGCATTTAACCTTATTGATGGAATTGATGGGCTTGCAGGCACAACCGGCTTGGTGGTAACGCTAAGCTTAGGCTTAATATTCGCCCAAATGCACCAGGTTAATCTAGCTTGCTTGGCGTTTGCGCTATCAGGGGCTTGTATAGGTTTTTTGAGGTACAATTTAACTCCGGCAAAAATTTTTATGGGCGATACAGGCTCTTTGCTAATTGGTTTCGTAGCAGCTATACTATGCATCAAATTTATTGAATTGAATAATGTTGCTACCGTGCCTGTTGTTGCTTATACCTCTGCGCCCTCTATTGCTATTGCAATATTGATCGGCCCAATCTTTGATGCCGTCCGTGTATTCTTTTTAAGGATTATTAAAAAAGGCTCGCCATTTATTGCCGACAGGAACCATGTGCATCACCGCATGTTGTATATTGGGTTCAATCATTTGCAAACTACTTTCTTTTTAATGGTTTTTAATATCATCATGATATTTACTGCCCTCTCATTGCGTGCTATCGGGAACTTTATCTTAATTGGGATACTATTTCTGATTTGCATGTTATTTAATACTTTCCTTACATTTTTTGTTCGTTCTAAAGACCGGAAAAGCTATCGAATGGCTAATTTTCTGTGGTAGTATCAATCAATAATAGTTCGGCATTTTCAACTATCCCTAGTTCATAGCCCAAACAATTTAGCTCTGAGTTGTTTTATGGATTATGACTGATACCGAGCAGCTTCTTGAGGAGAATAAACTTGTTTATGCCACTGATTCGATGCCAGGCATCCGCCGGGAAAAGAAATCTGGCAACTTTATATATTTTAACAGCAAAGGCGAAGAAATATCCGAGGAAAAAATACTATTCCGGATTAGAAAAATGGTTCTGCCTCCTGCTTGGGAAAATGTGTGGATCGCCCCCAGAGCTAATGCACATTTACAAGCTACAGGCATTGACGTTGCAGGAAGAAAGCAATACCGATACCATGCAGACTGGTGCCATTCACGTAACGAAAGCAAATATTATCGTTTGTTGGAGTTTGGCAAAATGCTTTCTGCTATTCGAGAAAACCTTCAAAAGGATATTCGGCGAAAAGAACTTGATGAGCGAAAAGTGCTGGCAATTTCTGTGAGCCTGATGCAAAAAACCCTCATCCGTATAGGCAACGAATCTTATAAACAATTATATGGTTCTTATGGGCTAAGCACGCTTCGCGATAAGCATGTAAAGGTTGAGGGAAATAAACTAAAGCTATCCTTTAAAGGAAAAAAAGGTGTGATGCACGATATTCACCTAAACGACCGGAGGCTTGCCCTACTGGTAAAAAAATGCCGAGATATTCCTGGACAGGAATTATTTCAATATTATACCCCGGTAGGCGACAGGAAATCAATTGATTCTGGAATGGTGAACCGTTACATTAAAGATATCACCTGTTGCGATTTTAGCGCCAAAGATTTCCGTACCTGGGCAGGAACAATGGAGGCTTTGAGGGCTTATTCTACCTACGAATTTCCGGAAAGTGAGGCTAAGCGCAAGAAAATTACTGTGGCTGTTCTGGATGAGGTATCATCAAAACTTGGCAATACACGCAGTGTATGTAAAAAATATTATGTTTTCCCGGCACTTGTAGAATCGTATGAAAATGGATTGTTATTGCCTTTTCTTAAAAAAATAAAAAATAATTTTTCCTTAACTGCCGATGAAGGCTTGAATGCAGATGAAAAAGTTTTGTTGAACTTTTTGAAAGCAGAAAGAAAAAAGCGTGATTTAGCAAAAGCGGCCTAACATAGCTCTACTCTTTATTTTTGGAGTCGATTAGGATAGTTACCGGTCCGTCGTTTATAAGGCTTACTTTCATATCTGCCCCAAAAATTCCTGTGGATATAGGTTTTCCGAGATGGTTTTCTAAGCTTTTGATTATTGCTTCGTAAAGCGGTAAAGCTGTTTCTGGTTTTGCAGCACGGATAAAAGAAGGCCTATTGCCTTTTTTAGTCTGCGCAAACAGCGTGAACTGGGAAATCAACAGAATACTTCCACTAATATCAGCCAGGGATTTATTCATTAGATTATTCTCATCGCCAAAAATGCGCATATTTACTATTTTCTGCGAAAGCCAGCTAACATCTTCCGGTGTGTCAGCATCTTCAATCCCTAATAAAATTAAAAATCCCTGCTCTATCTTTCCGGTAGCCAGCCCGTTCACAACTACTGATGCCTCGCTAACCCGCTGAATTACTGCTCTCATTATGCTCTGGTATTATTTCCGTGGTAGATGCTCAAATAACTGTCGTAACGAGAGGAGGCTATTTCGCCCGACTCTACTGCCTCTAAAACCTCACAGCCAGGTTCATTGATATGCCTGCAGTTGTGAAACCGGCAATCGCTCATCCGTTCACGCATTTCTGGAAAGAAATGGCCTAGTTCCTGCTTTTCTATATCAATTATCCCTAATTCTCGTATTCCAGGTGTATCGATCAGATATCCGCCAAAAGGCAACACAAACATTTCGGCAAAAGTAGTGGTGTGCATGCCTTTGTCATGCCATTCAGAAATTTCTGTTGTGCGAAGTTTTAGTTCCGGCAGTATTTGATTGATCAGGCTCGATTTCCCCACGCCAGAGTGACCTGAAAAGAGGGTGGTTTTATCTTTTAATGCACCTTTAACTTTATCAACATTTAATCCCTGTAAAGCAGAAACCTCAAAGCAAGGGTATCCAATCTCTTCATAAATGCTTCGATACTCTTTTAAAATTTCTAAACCCTCATCGCTAAAAAGATCTAGCTTGTTGAACACTAACGAGGCTGGGATGCTATATGCTTCAGCTGTAACCAAAAAGCGGTCGATAAAGCCAAGCGAAGTGCGGGGTGATGCAAGCGTTACAATAAGGAACGCCTGATCCATGTTTGATGCAATGATTTGTCCCTGTTTTGATAAATTGATGGATTTGCGAATGATGTAATTGCGCCGGTCATAAAGTTTTGTGATAACCCCGGTCTGCTGCTCAGGCTCCATATCAAAATCAACAATATCACCTACCGCAATTGGATTGGTAGTGGTAATGCCTTTCATCCGGAATTTGCCCTTAATGCGGCAATCATAGGTTGTGCCCGTGTTTGTTTGCACTTGGTACCAGCTGCCGGTAGATTTTGTAATTAATCCTTGCATGCGTTATAAATTCAGTACAATCTTTAGGGCACTAATAATAGGGTCACGGTACTCATTGTCAAGCCGCCCCAACTTTAACCTTATTTTTCTGTTGTCGATAGTTGTTAATTGGTCAATAACTGCGAATGATGTTTTTTCTAGCCCATTCAATTCTGTCGGGACGATTTTATATCTCAATAAGGAAGTTTTTTCGTAATACTGCGATGAAAGGGGTATGACAATACTAGAGGGATGTTTTATTTTATTTAAACCATTTGTTTGAATAATCAGTGCCGGAAGTATTTTACCGGGCATAGTTCCTCGTGCGGGGTTAAAGTCAATAAGATAAATATCCAGCCGGCTAATATTCATTGTCGAAATCGTCATTGTATGCTTCGGTTATCTCTTGGTTCACCCGCATAGATTCATCTCTCACAAGCATAGATTCAAAAGCTAGTTGCCGTTCGATTTTCTTCTGGTTAAGAATTTTAATATATGTTTCAATGGCATTTTTGATAAAACCGTTCCTGCTTATTTTAGACTCTTTTGCCGTAACTTCCGCTTTAGCAAAAAGATCATCATCAAGCTTTAGTAAGATGCTTTTCATATATCAAAATTATATATACCTTTCGTATATAACAATTTTTAATCCAATCTTTTTTTGCATAAGCAAAAATTTACTGCTTACTTTGCGCCGTCATCAAAAATGATAACATTAATGATTATTAACTCAACAACCACAACCATGACAACTGCCACCGGAAAATTTTCGGAGGAGGGTATCTAATGGCATAACAACATATAAACCATAAGCGCCTTCCTCCACAAGAGGGAGGCGCTTTTTTTTAGAAAAAATGCAAAGCAAACTCAGGGCTACTAAATACAATATAAAGCAATGAAAATTTTAAAATTCGGCGGCACATCGGTTGGCTCAGTACAAAGCATACTTACATTGTTAGACATCCTGAAAAAGGAAGCAGGCAGTGGCACAAATCCGGTTGTTGTATTGTCGGCCATGAGCGGCGTAACAAACCTGCTTTCTGCAATGGCAGAACAGGCAGCCGCAGGGAATAGTTTTTTAGATGAATTGAAGGAACTTGAGACCAGGCATTTTGAAGTTGTAAAAGCCTTGCTTGAAGTACAGAAGCAAAACCCTGTTTTTACCAAGCTGAAATTATTTTTCAACGAGTTAGAAGATCTGTTACAGGGAATTTTTAGTTTACGAGAATTAAGCCCCCGAAGCAAGGACCTGATTTTAAGCTACGGTGAGCGCTGCTCATCATTGATGATCAGTAAAATAGCTGAACAGCATTTAAACGATGTGGTTTATCTGGATGCTTCGGAAGTGATCAAAACTGACAGCAACTTTGGGCATGCCCGGATACAGCCTGAACTAACTGATTTGCTTATCCAGAATTTTTATCGCGAAAATGAGGGAAAGCTGATAATAGTTACCGGGTTTATTTCCAGTAACAACGAAGGGCGAATTACTACGCTTGGTAGAGGGGGGAGCGATTATACCGCTGCCATTTTTGGTTCAGCTTTAAATTCAACCGAAATCCAGATATGGACTGACGTTAACGGTATGATGACTGCAGATCCCCGGATGGTAAACAAGGCATTTCCCCTTACCGAGCTTTCCTATACCGAAGCTATGGAGCTTTCGTTTTTTGGAGCAAAAGTTATCTATCCGCCAACTATGGTCCCGGCTTTTCTTAAGAGGATACCGATTGTTATCAAAAATACTTTTGATGCTGAGTTTCCCGGCACGGTAATACGTCACGATTGCGCTCCGTCAAACCTCCCGATAAAAGGAATTTCCTCGATGAACGATATCAGCATTATCAATGTTCAGGGAAGCGGAATGGTTGGAAAGGCAGGATTTAGCGGTAGGCTTTTCTCACTGTTTGCACGAGAACAGATCAACGTTATCCTTATCACACAATCATCGTCAGAGCATAGCATCACATTCGCAATTAACCCAACGGATGCGGTGAGAGCGCAAAGGTTGATTGAAGCAGAGTTTGAACTGGAGCTACAGGCACAGAAACTTGATAAACCTGAGATTGAAAATGGTTTGTCTATACTTGCTATTGTAGGCGAAAATATGAAGCAAACACCGGGCATTTCCGGTACACTTTTCCATGCATTGGGCAGAAATGGGGTTAATGTTAGGGCAATAGCACAAGGGTCATCCGAGTACAATATTTCGGTTATTATTTCAAACACCGATCTGGCAAAGGCTCTAAACGCCGTTCATGATGCTTTTTACACAGACCTTAAAAAAAACCTGAATGTTTTTTGCCTAGGCACAGGAAATATCGGAACAACGCTATTCAGGCAAATTCAGGAGCATAGCGCATTTCTGCAAGTACAAAATGGTGTTATGATCAATGTAATTGGAGTTAGCAATAGTCGCAAGATGCTTTTCAATCAGGGCGGTATTACGCTTGAAAACTGGAAAGAAGTACTTGATCAGGATGGCGAGCAGGCAAACCTGGCATCGTTTATTGCACGGATGAAAGAGATGAACCTTCCGAATGCAATTCTGGTAGATAATACTGCCAGCCTGCTTCCAATAGATTTTTATGCTGATGTCTTCCGTTCAAATATTTCAGTTGTAACCTGCAATAAAATCGGAAATTCATCTTCTTACAGCCAATACAAAAATTTTAAAGACCTGGCTTTTTCGCATGGCGTGGATTTTTACTATGAAACTAATGTTGGCGCAGGCTTGCCAATAGTGCGCACATTAAAAGATCTCATGATAAGTGGTGACAGGGTTATCAAAATCGAAGCAATCCTTTCCGGGACTATCTCGTTCATCTTCAATAATTTTAAAGGCGATGCAACTTTCCACGATGTGGTTAAGCTTGCACAGGAAAAGGGTTTTACAGAGCCCGACCCGCGTGATGACCTTCGGGGCACAGATTTTATGCGTAAAATGCTCATACTAGCAAGAGATGCAGGCCATGTTTTAGAGCCCGAGGATGTTGAGATTGAAAGCATGCTCCCCGAGCCATGCCTCAAAGCCGAGACCGTTGAAGATTTTTATAACGAGCTTCAAAAAAACAATGCATTTTTTGAAAATCTTAAAGAACAGGCAAAAGCTTCGGGCACCGTGCTGCGCTATATCGGGATACTTGCCGATGGAAAAGTTTCTATCTCCTTGCAAATGGTGGATGAAAATCATCCATTTTATACGCTTTCTGGAAGCGATAATATCATTTCCTTTACAACCGACCGATATAAAGAACGGCCACTGGTGGTTAAAGGGCCGGGAGCAGGTGCTGAAGTTACGGCGGCAGGCGTTTTTGCGGATATTGTGAATGTAGGCGCTCAGTATCCAAATTATTTTTAAGAAAAGCCCGAAAAGCTCAAGATGGAAAAGTCTATAAAAGTTTTCGCCCCAGCAACTGTCGCAAATGTGGTTTGCGGATTCGATGTGCTTGGTTTTGCAGTGAATGAGCCCGGCGATGAGGTTGTGATGCGCATTACGGGCAATCCGGGAGTTTCTATATCTAAGATTACGGGCGATGATGGGCGCTTGCCTACTCATCCTGCTAAAAATACGGTAAGTGCAAGTGTGCAGCATTTTTTAAAGCACATTAACCGCGAAGATATTGGTGTTGAAATTGAACTTGATAAAAAGATGCCTATCGGGAGCGGGCTGGGCTCAAGTTCTGCAAGCACTGTAGCAGGCTTATTTGCAATTAACACCTTGCTTGACAATCCGCTTGGTATTAAGGAATTATTGCCTTTTGCCATGAAAGGCGAGGAACTGGCCTGTGGCTACGGTCATGCAGATAATGTTGCACCGGCATTATATGGTGGTTTTGTACTTATCAGGAGCTACGATCCATTGGATATTATCCGGCTTCCTCACCCAAAAGAATTATATGCTGCCATCGTTTTTCCACAGGTTGATGTGCCAACCCGAGATGCTAGGCAAATGATACGCAGCAAAGTTCTTTTAAAAGATGCGGTTACCCAATGGGGCAACGTTGCGGGATTGGTGAGCGGCCTGTTTTTAAATGATATTGATTTGATTGGCCGATGCATGCAGGATGTAATTATTGAGCCTACCCGCTCAATTCTAATACCTGATTTTTATAAGTTGAAAGATTTGGCATTAGATTGTGGGGCAGTTGGATTTGGTATATCCGGTTCGGGCCCATCTGTATTTGCGTTTGCAAAAGATGAGCAAACAGCACAGAATATCACTTCAACAGTTAGCAGGCATTTAGCGTCCTTAGATATTGGCAGTTTTGCATATGTGTCGGCAATAAACGATGAAGGGCCTAAAATAATTGGATAGATTTATAAAATGACGCCTTTAAGTTCATAATTCTCAACTAATCAGTTACCTTGAAACTCTATAGCACCAATAATCCTCAACTATCAGTTCCGTTTAAAGAAGCTATATTCAACAGCATGCCGCAGGACAAAGGCTTATATATGCCGCATGAGATACCTGTTCTGCCCAGAAATTTTATAGAAAATTTAGCAAGTTGCTCTTTGCAGGAAATAGCATTTACGGTTGCTTCTTTGCTTTTACAGGATGCAATTCTAGCGGAAGATCTGAAAACCATTATTGACGATGCCATAAATTTCCCAGCGCCAATTGTAAAGTTGCAAGACGGAACGTATGTGCTTGAGCTCTTCCACGGGCCTTCGCTTGCTTTTAAAGACTTTGGTGCCAGGTTTATGAGCCGTGCCATGAGCTATTTCCTACGCGAAGGCGAAAAGGAATTGGATGTACTCGTAGCTACTTCCGGAGATACAGGCGGAGCTGTTGCCCTGGGTTTTTTAGGAGTGCCAAACACCAAAGTAACCATACTTTATCCCAAAGGAAAGGTCAGCCCGATCCAGGAGCTTCAGCTAACAACAAACGGGCAAAATATTCGTGCAGTAGAAGTTGAAGGCACATTCGACGATTGCCAGGCTTTGGTAAAACAGGCTTTTACAGATGAAGAGCTTAACCGGAGATTTAGGCTTACATCTGCAAATTCAATCAATATCGCCAGGCTGATCCCCCAGACTTTTTATTATTTCAACGCATATGCCCAGCTTTTGCGGCAAGGTAAAACAGATGTAGTTTTTGCGGTTCCCAGCGGGAATTTTGGCAACATTGCTGCAGGGTTGTTAGCCTGGAAAATGGGTCTTCCTGTAAAGCAATTTTTAGCAGCCACCAATGTAAATGATACTGTGCCCGAATTTTTGAAAACCGGGAAATATCAACCTAAGCCTTCAATACAAACCTGGTCTAATGCGATGGATGTGGGCAATCCCAGCAACTGGGTGCGCATTATGGATATGTTTGGAAATAATGTAGACGAACTTAAAAAAGTACTAACGGGCTATCGATTTACCGACGATGAGACGGCTTACGCCATCCAGTATATCTTCAAAAAAAACGAGTATGTAGCCTGTCCGCATACGGCTATTGCCTGGATGGCTGCCCAGGAATGGCAAGAGCAAAACCTGGATGATAGAAGTGCGCTCGTTTTTTTGTCCACCGCTCATCCCTGTAAATTCCCGGAGGTTTTTCCGGAGGAAATAGCTTCACAAATAACAATCCCTGAACAAGTTGCAGCTTTACAAAGCGGGTCTAAAAATGCTTTTTGCTTAAAACCTGAATTTGCAGCCTTTAAAGCTTACATGTTAAAAGAATAACTTTTATCAACAACAGCAGCAATGGTTGCTGCATAACGCCGATTATAGTAACTTTAGAATTCTCCATTCAAAACTATCTTGGCAAAGTTTATACTCAATAATAAAGACATTATAACCAGTTTGCCTCCGGGCATGCTGTTGCTTGATTTTATACGCTACAATCAAAACCTCACAGGCACAAAGATTGGCTGCCGTGAAGGCGATTGCGGCGCATGTACAGTTCTTATAGGCGAGCTTAAAGACAATGAGCTGAGATACCGCACCGCTACCTCCTGTTTAACAGCTTTAGGAAATATCTACAATAAGCACGTGGTTACGGTGGAAGGGCTAAATATGGATGCGCTTAACCCAATCCAGCAGTCCATGTGCGATGAAGCTGGCACACAATGCGGCTTTTGTACGCCGGGTTTCATAGTTTCTATGGCTGGCTTTTGCCTGAACGAGAAAGAGCCATCTTATGAAAATGCAGTTGCATCTGTTGATGGCAATATTTGCCGCTGTACCGGTTATAAATCTATTGAACGGGCGCTTATACAACTGACCAAGCTTGTTGCAAAACGTGAGCAGGAAAGCCCCGTTGAGTTTGTAACCTCCCAAGCTATACTGCCACACTATTTTACCAGCATTAAAGAAAGGCTTGAAGTATTAATAACTTCCGAAAACGTAACACAACCAAAAACTGAACGATTTTTAGGGGGCGGAACAGATTTGTATGTTCAGCAACATGAAGAAATGGTCTATGCCGGTATTGATTTTCTGGCAGGCAAGCCGGAGCTGAAAGGCATTGAGCAGAATGGCAATATATGCACAATAGGCGCAGCTTCAACAGTGACAGAAATACTTGAATCCCCAATTATTCAGCGATATCTACCGGCAATGCCGAGTTTTATGAAACTGGTTTCTTCAACTCCCATCCGTAATATTGCAACTATAGGAGGCAATTTTGTGAACGCTTCGCCAATTGGCGATCTTTCTGTTCTTTTTTTGGCTTTAGATGCGATGCTGGTTTTACGTAAAGGAACTTTAAAGAGAGAGATGCCCTTAAAACAGTTTTACAAAGGATATAAGCAGCTTGATAAAAGCGCTGATGAATACCTTGAGAAAGTCTGTTATTGCCTCCCTAAGGAAAATACACTATTCAATTTTGAAAAAGTGAGCAAACGTACCCATTTGGATATTGCCAGTGTAAATACAGCTATTTGCCTTGAAATGGATGGCAACTTTATTGTAAATGCACATTTATCTGCCGGAGGCGTATCGCCTGTGCCAGCATACTTGTTCAAAACATCATCATTCTTGAAAGGCAGGCAGGTTGATGAGGCATTAGTGCAGGAAACCGTGCAGATAGCCCAAACAGAAGTTTCGCCTATTAGCGATGCCCGTGGTACGGAAGAATATAAACGATTGCTGCTTTCGCAGTTGATAAAGGCGCATTTTATTAAGTTGTTCCCTACGTTGAAGCCAGAAAAAGTATTAAGCATATCGCAATAATCCTATGCTACAAATCCAATTTGCAGATATAATTTTATTGATAAAAGAGGCAAGAGCCAATTCTTTAAAAGCCGTCAACACAGAGCTTATTAATTTATACTGGCAGATTGGGGAATATATCAGCAAAAGAGTAACGGAAGCAAACTGGGGCGATAAGACCGTTGAAGATCTCGCATTGTACATACAGCAAGAGCACCCTGAGCTAAAAGGCTTTGACAGACGGGGTTTATACCGGATGAAGCAGTTTTACGAGACGTACATTTCTGCGAAGTCTCTTACATCTGTTCTGGTTCAACCCATTGTAAATCAAACAAATGTAATTGTGTCCTCATTGCGGACACAATTCCCGGCACCAATTGTGTCCTCACTGGGGACACAATTGAATTTAACCGATATCCGTGGCACTATCCTCACTAAGCTAAGCTGGACACACCATAGAACGATATTTTCACGCTGTAAAGGTGCTGAAGAAATAACCTTTTATTTAAATATGAGTGTTAAGGAAGCCTACACCGTACGTGAGCTTGATCGCCAGATTTCAGCCAGCTTGTTTGAACGGTCGATGACCGGAACTCAATCTTCCCCAACCCTAAAAAAAACCCATCCTGATATTACAAACACTTTCAAGGATAAATACATATTTGAATTTTTAAATCTACCTGAAATTCATAGCGAAGGCGACCTGCAAAAAGAACTGATCAGGCAGATGAAAAATTTCATCCTTGAACTCGGCAAGGATTTCCTGTTTATCGGTGAAGGACATAAGATACAGGTAGGTAATAGTGATTTCTATATTGATCTTCTATTTTTTCATCGGGAACTTCAATGCCTAGTAGCATTTGAGCTTAAAGCCGACAAGTTTAAACCTGCACATTTGGGGCAGCTTAATTTCTACCTCGAAGCCTTAGATCGGGACTTGAAGAAAGAAAAAGAAAATCCGAGTATTGGTGTGCTGCTTTGTAAAGATAAAGACACTGAAGTTGTGGAGTATGCTTTAAGCCGGAATCTCTCACCCGCCTTAGTTGCGGAATACAAAACACAACTGCCCAATAAGGAACTATTGCAGCGCAAACTACATGAGCTTTTCGAAGCCTACAACCAACAAGCATTATGAAAAACATAGATTCCCGAACCCATACACGTGGCGAATCTATTTATTTAGACGATATTCCTCTCATAGCAGGAACACTGTTCGGTGCTGCCTTTGGCTCGCCCATAGCGCACGGGCTAATCCAAAACCTGGACATTAGCGAAGCAGAAAAAAT
Organism: Pedobacter sp.; assembly: GCA_043758305.1. GTDB lineage: Bacteria > Bacteroidota > Bacteroidia > Sphingobacteriales > Sphingobacteriaceae > JAQSWM01. Next base: position 13,935 of record JAYVNR010000133.1, read on the forward strand.
GCCGGGGGTTATCAGGATTTTTACCTGTAAAGATATAACTGGCGAAAACCAGATTGGGGGCATAGTGCAAGACGAGCCTTTATTAGCCGAACATCATGTTGATTTTTGCGGGATGCCCGTAGCATTTGTAGTTGCCGAAAGTACCGAAGCCGCTTACGCCGCCGTTAAAAAGATCAAGTCTGAGATAGAACCACTGCCAATTATCACAGATCCGCGGGAAGCACAGGCAAAAGGCCAGCTCATTGTGCCCCCACGCACATTTGTTATAGGCAATACAGAAAATGCCTGGCAAAACTGCGAACATATTTTTGAAGGACTTGCAGAAACCAATGGTCAGGAACATCTATACATTGAAACGCAGGGCGCCTACGCAATACCGCAGGAGAACAATGGCATAAAAATTTACTCGTCTACGCAAAGCCCGCGGGCAACGCAACAGGCATCCTGCAAAGTGCTGGGGCTGCCAATGCACCAGGTAGAAGTAGATGTTATCCGCCTCGGCGGCGGTTTTGGTGGCAAAGAAGATCAGGCAAACGCCTGGGCTGCCATGTGCGCATTGGCTGCCCATATTCTGAAAAAACCGGTTAAATATGCGCTCAACAGGCTGGAAGATATGGCTTTTACCGGCAAACGCCATCCATATTCATCCGATTTTAAAATAGGCCTTGATAAAGATTATAAAATACAAGCCTACGAGGTAACGTTTTTTCAGAATGCCGGTGCTGCTGCCGATCTTTCGCCTGCTGTTTTAGAGCGCACTCTGTTCCATTGCACCAATTCTTACTTCATCCCAAATGTAAAAGCATGTGCATATAGTTGCCGCACACATTTGCCGCCAAATACTGCTTTTCGTGGGTTTGGTGGGCCGCAGGGGATGTTTGTTATCGAATCTGCTATCGCGAAAGCTGCAGAAAAGCTGGGTGTAGATGCTTCTGTTATCCAGGAAATAAACCTGAATAAAACAGGCGATGAATTTCCATACGGTCAAATTGCTGTTAGCGAAGCCAGACAATGCTGGGAAAAAGCAAAAGTTGGATACCATGCCGAAACTGCAAAAAAAGAGGTTGATGCTTTCAATGCGTCTAACCGGATATTGAAAAAAGGCATGTCGTTTATGCCCATTTGTTTTGGCATCTCATTTACCAACACCATGATGAACCAGGCACGGGCTTTAGTGCACATCTATACCGATGGAAGCGTAAGCGTAAGCACCGGTGCTGTAGAAATGGGGCAGGGGGTAAACACTAAAATGTTGCAGGTTGCCGCACATGTTTTCTCTATAGATCCTGCAAAGGTGAGGCTTCAATCCACAAGCACAAACCGCATAGCCAATACTTCTCCCTCGGCAGCCAGCGCAACTGCTGATCTGAACGGAAAAGCAGTTGAAATGGCATGTAATGAAATCTTAAATCGACTTATAAAAACAGCAGCTACTGATTTGGATGCAAGCGAAGATGTTATCAGCCTTAAGGATGAATGGGTTTATGTAAACGGCGTTAAATCCGGGCTCGACTGGAACAGGCTGGTTTCGTCGGCATTTATGAAAAGGGTCAGCTTGTCGGAACATTCGCATTACGCAACGCCAGAGATCCATTTTGATAAACTGAAAGAAAAAGGGCATCCTTTTGCCTATCATGTTTATGGAACAGCTATCACGGAAGTTACGGTAGATTGTATTCGTGGAATATATGAGGTGGATTCTGTAAAAGTGGTGCATGATTTTGGAGCAAGCATGAACCCTGTTATAGACCGCGGGCAGATAGAAGGCGGCATTGTTCAGGGCATTGGCTGGATGACTATGGAAGAGCTGATTTACGATAAAGAAGGAAAGCTCCGCTCAAATGCTTTGTCCACTTATAAAGTGCCTGATATTTATTCGGTGCCTAAAGTATTGGACATTGATTTCCTGGATACAGATCAGGATAACCTGGCTATATTCCGCTCCAAGGCTGTAGGAGAGCCGCCACTAATGTATGGCATGGGAACTTACTTTGCTTTGCGCAATGCGATAAAAGCTTTTAACCCGCAATCTAAAATCGGTTTCTCAGCGCCGATGACACCCGAAAAGGTATTAATGGCACTCTATTCAAAGCCCATAAACATGCAGGAAAAGAATGATCAAACAACTGGCAGTTTGGAAACTGATCGCTGAAAGCATACAGAAAGGCATACCTGCAATGTTGCTTTATGTGCTGCAAAGCGAAGGCAGCAGCCCCGGGCGGCAGGGCTTTGCGATGGCGGTAAACCTGAATGGCGACATGGCTGGCTCTATCGGCGGAGGCATTATGGAGCATAAGTTGGTGGAAATGGCAAAGGATATTTTGTCTTCTGCGGATGTTGAAATTTCCATCCGGAAACAAATACATGATAAGAGCGCCGCAAAAGATCAAAGTGGCATGATATGCAGTGGCCAACAAACCATCGCCCTTATGCCGCTTAATCAAAAAAATCTTGATACGGTTGGGAATATCTTCGACTCGCTCTTAAATAATAAAAACGGCACTATTCGGCTTTCGCCGGAAGGCTTGTTTTTCAGCAAAGAAATTCCTGGCCAAGATTATTTGTTTGATTTCTATTCACAGTCCGACTGGAAGTTTGAAGAAAAAATCGGCTATAAAAATCACTTGTATGTAATTGGCAGTGGCCATTGCGCTGTGGCTGTATGCCAGATAATGT
>JAYVNR010000134.1:0-5627 GCA_043758305.1 Pedobacter sp.
CGCCTGCGCTCGCCTCCTGACAATGTGGCAATTTTAGTATCAGGTTCAGCGCAACGCAAGGCATCCATCGCCCTTTCCAGTTTCGAGTCCAGCTCCCACGCATTGGTTGCATCTATTTTATCTTGTAACTCTCCCTGCCTTGCCAGCAGCTTATCCATCGCATCAGCATCCTCATAAACCTCGGGCAAACCAAATTTTTCGTTTATATCTTCATATTCTTTAAGCAGGGCAGTGGTTTCAGAAACACCCTCCTCAACAATTTCTTTTACGGTTTTACTTGCATCTAATTCAGGCTCTTGTGCTAAATATCCAACGGTGTACCCGGGCGAAAAAATTACTTCACCCTGATAAGCTTTGTCTAACCCTGCAATTATCTTTAAAACAGAAGATTTGCCCGAACCATTTAAACCGATTACGCCAATCTTAGCTCCATAAAAAAAAGAGAGGTAAATATTTTTTAAAACCTGTTTTTGAGGAGGGTAGATTTTGTTTACCCCCGCCATAGAAAATATGATTTTTTCGTCTGCCATTGTTGTTTATTTAGAAGCGCAAATATCAATAATTAGGCCATATTGGAACAACATATTATTATCTTGATTGTGGGAACAACTTTTTCCACCCATATGGCGTAGTTGTTGATAAGTCCTAAGAGCAAGCCCCTTTGTTTTGCTGAAACAAATTAATAGATTAGGGCGTTCAAGAACAGTATAAAGGTTTAAAATGGAAGCTAAATTTTCCCCACGTGTAAAAGACGTGATTTCATATAGTAGAGAAGAAGCCTTAAGGTTGGGCCATGATTACATAGGCACAGAGCATTTACTGCTTGGCCTTATCCGCGAAGGCGATGGTATGGCTATTAAAATATTAAAAACTTTAAGTGTTGATACCGCAAGATTGCGGCGCTCTGTGGAGGATGCTGTAAAGGGCACGTCGAGCATTACGGCAAATCTGGGAAATATACCACTTACCAAACAGGCAGAGAAAGTTTTAAAAATAACCTATCTGGAAGCAAAGATTTTCAAGAGCGAGGTTATTGGAACAGAGCATCTTCTGCTATCCATTTTACGCGATGACGATAACATTGCATCGCAGATACTATTACAGTTTAATGTTAACTACGATATATTTAAAGCTGAAGTGGAACAAAACAAAGATGGCTTCCGAGATGAAGCACCAGGCTCTGCAGCCGGGGATGATGATTTCCGCGAAGAGGAATCATTCAGCCAGCCTAAAAAAGTATCAGATATAAAATCTAAAACCCCTGTTTTAGATAATTTCGGTCGCGATTTAACTAAAGCAGCCGAAGAGGGCCGCTTAGATCCAATTGTTGGCCGTGAAAAGGAAATAGAACGTGTTTCACAAATTTTATCTCGCCGTAAAAAGAATAATCCAATTTTAATAGGTGAGCCCGGAGTTGGTAAATCTGCCATTGCAGAAGGCTTGGCATTGCGGATAGTTCAGCGTAAAGTATCACGTGTTTTGTTCAACAAACGTGTTGTTACCCTTGATCTTGCATCTCTTGTTGCGGGCACAAAATATCGTGGGCAGTTTGAGGAGCGGATGAAAGCCGTGATGAACGAGCTTGAAAAATCTCCGGATGTTATCTTGTTCATTGATGAAATCCACACGATTGTGGGTGCAGGGGGCGCTTCAGGTTCGCTTGATGCATCAAATATGTTCAAGCCAGCTTTAGCCCGGGGCGAAATCCAGTGCATTGGGGCAACCACACTCGACGAATACCGCCAGTACATTGAGAAAGACGGAGCCTTAGACCGCCGTTTTCAAAAGGTAATGGTTGAGCCGGCTACGCCCGATGAAACCATTGAAATATTGAACAGGATCAAAGAGAAATACGAAGAGCATCATGGCGTAACATATACTGATGAAGCAATAAATGCGTGCGTAAGCCTTACATCCCGTTATATTACTGACCGATTTTTGCCGGATAAGGCAATTGATGCGCTTGATGAATCAGGTTCTAGGGTACATTTGACTAATATTCATGTTCCGCAAAATATCATTGATATTGAAGCAAAAATTGAAGAAATAAAAGTTGAAAAGAACCGGGTAGTTCGCAGTCAGAAATATGAGGAGGCAGCGAAGCTTCGGGATACTGAAAAACATTTGTTAGAGGAACTTGAAAAGGCCAAAGGCGAGTGGGAAGCAGAAACCAAAAACAAGCGCTACACGGTATCTGAAGATAATGTTGCCGAGGTAGTTTCCATGATGACGGGCATACCGGTACAGCGTGTTGGGCAGACTGACAGTATGAAATTGTTGGCTATGTCTGATACTATCGGGAATAAAATAATTGGTCAACAAGATGCCATAAAGAAACTTACCCGGGCAATTCAGCGCACTCGTGCAGGCTTAAAAGATCCCAAAAAGCCAATAGGATCCTTTATTTTCTTGGGCCCAACTGGCGTAGGAAAAACCGAATTAGCAAAAGAGCTTGCCAGGTTTATGTTTGATAGCGAAGATTCGCTTATCCAGATAGACATGAGCGAGTACATGGAAAAATTTGCAGTTTCACGTTTGGTAGGCGCTCCTCCGGGATATGTTGGCTATGAAGAAGGTGGTCAGCTTACAGAAAAAGTGCGCCGCAAGCCTTACTCTGTAGTTTTGCTGGATGAAATTGAAAAAGCGCACCCTGATGTTTTCAATATTTTGCTGCAAGTGCTTGATGAAGGCCAGTTAACGGATAGCCTGGGTAGGAAAGTAGATTTCAGGAATACGATTGTGATAATGACATCAAATATTGGCGCAAGGCAATTAAAGGACTTTGGCCAGGGTGTGGGCTTTACTACAAATGCCAAAGCTTTGCAATCCGACACACACTCTCGGGGAGTAATAGAAAATGCATTGAAACGTGCATTTGCGCCCGAATTCTTGAACCGGATTGATGATGTTATCGTTTTCAACTCCCTCGGAAAAGAAGAGATATTTCAAATTATTGATATTGAACTTAAGGCTTTATTTGAGCGGGTTCATAGCCTCGGATATGAAATTTCTCTTACAGAAGCAGCTAAGGATTTTATAGCAGAAAAGGGTTACGATGCCAACTTCGGTGCCAGGCCATTAAAAAGGGCTATTCAAAAGTATCTTGAGGATCCAATTGCTGAAGAAATATTAAAAGGCGAGCTTGTAGAAGGCGATGTTATGGAAGTGGATTACGATAAGGAAGCGGATGAAATTAAAGTTTTAGGCAAAGCCAAAGGAAAGAAGAAGAAGGAAGAAAAGAAAGAGGAATAAGGATTTTGATAATCTGAAAATAAAAAAACGCCAAAATTTATTTTGGCGTTTTTTATTTGTAGTTATATCGATATTATTTTTCCATCTGCTCAATAACAGCTTGAGAGACACCAGTGAATGAAAATCCGCCATCATGGAAGAGGTTTTGCATAGTTACCATTTTGGTAAGGTCTGAAAACAAAGTAACTGTATAATCTGCGCACTGATCTGCAGTAGCATTTCCCAAAGGCGACATTTTCTCTGCGTAGCTTACAAAACCATCAAACCCTTTAACGCCAGAACCAGCTGTAGTACGGGTTGGCGATTGGCTAACAGTATTGATCCTTACCTTTTTCTCAATGCCATAATAGTAACCAAAGTTTCTTGCGATGCTTTCAAGCATGGCTTTTCCATCCGCCATGTCATTATAATCCGGGAATACGCGTTGCGCAGCTATATAACTTAGAGCCACAACAGATCCCCATTCGTTTATCATATCATGTTTCATTGCTAGTTGCAACACACGGTGCAAGCTAATGGCAGAAATATCCAAGCCTTTATGAGTAAAATCGTAATTATTTTCAGGATACCTGATGCCCTTCCGTACGTTTATGCTCATACCGATAGAGTGTAGGATAAAATCTACGCCACCGCCGAAATGTTCTTTGGTTTTGGTGAAAAGATTATTAAGATCGTCTGTGCTGGTTACATCTGCCGGGATAACAGGTGCATTGCATTCTTCTGCCAGCTTATTTATCTCGCCCATGCGCAAAGCAATTGGAGCATTGGTCAATACTATTTCTGCACCTTCTTCAACGCAGCGCTTTGCAGTTTTCCAGGCAATGGACTTTTCGTCAAGTGCGCCAAAAATAATTCCTTTTTTACCTTTTAGCAGGTTATACATATTGGTTTGTTTTAGTTATATTCAGTAAAGTTATTAAAAATCATATTTTTAAATTTTCATTATTGCAATAATTCCCTGGCATTATTTAATGCAAATTCCCCGGGATTTTCCCCGCTAAGCATTTGTGCTATTTCAATAATCCTTTCTTCGTTTTTAAGAAGTTGAATATTTGTAAGCGTACGATCAGCATGTTCTTCTTTATAAACCCGATAATGCGCATTGCCTTTACTTGCAATTTGTGGAAGGTGCGTGATAGCGATTACCTGCATATTGGTAGATAGCTTTTCCATGATTGCACCTACTTTTTGCGCCACTTCGCCAGAAATGCCTGTATCAATTTCATCGAAAATAATTGTTGGCAAAGCTGTATGGCGAGAAATGAGCGATTTTATGCTCAACATTAACCGAGAGAGTTCTCCACCGGAAGCAACCTTGCCCATGAGTGCAGGTTCCTGCCCTTTATTAGCAGAAAATAAAAAGCGAATAGAATCACGCCCGCCTAATGTAAATTCTCCTTCAGGCAAAAGGTTGCTATGTACTTTAAGAACTGCATGAGGCATTCCTATTTCTGTTAATATAGACTGCGTTTTTTGTTCCACCTGTGGAATAATCTCTTTCCGGCTTGCTGTGAGAGTCTCAGCAAGCATTGATAGTTCGGCATATAAGTCAGCTGATTCAGCTTTCAGTTTATCAATTTCCTCATCAACGGAAAGCTTAGAATTTAGCTTGTCATTAAGTGTTTTATGAAGATCTATCAATTCTCTAACACTATTTACTCTATGCTTCTTTTGTAGATTGAATAAGGTGTCGAGCCGTTCATTAACTACAGCATACCGATTTTCATCTACCACAGTCTGATTTTCAATGCTTTCGAGCTCTGCTGCAATATCCTTTATTTCAATTAGAGTGCTTTGCAGCCGGTCTGTCAATAGGCTTAATTCCGGAATAAATTTTTCTGTTAGCTGTACATAATTCAAACTCTCCCGTAGCTTGGATATAACTGTAGCATCATTCTCTTTTAATAGGAGGATTGCGCCAGATAAGTTTCGTTTTATTTCCTCTGTATGGGATAGTATACTCAGCTCAATTTCCAAGCTCTCCTGTTCTCCATCACGTAATTTTGCATTGTCAAGTTCATCAAACTGAAACTGATAATAATCTGCATCAGATTTTGCCTGCTCGCTTTGCAGCAGGAGTTCCGTAAGTTTATTTTTAGCTCGTTTATAATGTTTGAAAGTATCCTGATATTTAACAAGCAATTGCTGATGCCCGGCAAGAGTATCTACTACCAGCAACTGAAAGCTTTCTTCATTTATTTCTAAAATTGCATGCTGCGAATGGATATCTATAAGCTGTTCTGCAAACTGCTTAAGCATTGACAGGTTGACGGGTGTATCATTAATAAAAGCCCTCGACTTTCCATCAGCAGAAATTTCCCTGCGAAGCACGGTCTCATTTTCATAGTCTAAATCGTTAGCTAAAAAAAAATCGT
>JAYVNR010000135.1:0-5523 GCA_043758305.1 Pedobacter sp.
GCCAAATGCAACCAATTGATGCCCAATCCAGTTGGCACGATTAATTAAAGTATCATCTGTTTCTTGCAAGGCTGCCTGGTTTGCTTCAGCAATAAGCGAATTTACAGATGCCAGTAAACTATCTTTAGGGAATATCTCAAGTTTTGGTGCCGTAGGCTTCAAGGAATCAGGGCCATAATAAGCATCTACAAAATCCGGATCATACTGCCCTATAGTTAAGCCCAGCTTTACATATTTTTCTGCAAGCCGGTTTAGTTTCGAGGAGTTGTTAAGTTTTGCCTGCTTTTGACTGCACGACATGAATACAATAATTGGTATTATTAACAAAACATGTTTCATGAATCTTTTTAACTATGTTTAAAATGTAAATCTAAATTAATCTATTCTGTAACAATGCTGGCATTATCGTTGTTAATTGTTAAAAAAGTTTAGGAATGTTAAAAAAGCTTTGTGATGAATAAATGTACTTTCTTCAGCCTTGCTTTTGTATTTGCAGCCTGTGCTTGTTTGGCACAAAGCGCCGCCAATAGCGATGAAATTTGTGGGAAATGGATGTCTTCCGAAAACAATTTAATAGTGCAGGTTTACAAAGAAAACAACCTGTTTAAAGGCAAGATTGTATGGTTTAAAAATCCTGATGAAAGCCGAGATATGAACGAATATTATGATATTCATAACCCAAACCCTTTATTGAGAGACCGTAAACTGATCGGGCTAAACGTGCTGGAAAATTTAAAATTCGATAATGATACAAATACTTGGGAAAATGGTACGATTTACGATGCTACTAGTGGCAGAATGTATAGTTCCGCAATAAGCATGAACACAGATAAAACTATTAAAGTTACCGGCTATTGGAAATTTAAATTTATTGGCAAGTCCATGCAGTTTAAGAAGGTTAAAGCCGAACTTGCTGCTAAATAATAACCTATTTGTTAGATCGATATTTTGCCAAATTGATTAATAGTACACTTGCTAAGATAATCATCAGCCCCGCTACTTGTAAGAATGTTATTGTTTCATTAGCAAAAAATACGCCTAGCAATACTGCTACAACAGGATTTACATATGCATAGGTGCTTACCTGTGTAGCCGCACGTACGTTTAGAAGCCACACATATGCACTAAATGCGGCTATAGATCCAAAAACTACTAAATAGATTATAGAATACCAGGCACTATCTGGAACATCCTGCCATTTGAAGCCGGAAAACTCATTTGTCAATACTGCTACCGGTAAAAAAGCAAATCCAGCTGCCAACATTTGCCAGGTTGCTGTTACTGAACTGGAAACTTTGGAAAGCCGGGCTTTTGCATATAGTGATCCGCCAGCCCATGCAGCTGTACCTATAATAAGGATGCCTAATGAAACAATTTCAGCAGTGTGCACGATTCCCGTAAAAGAGCCTGAAATTTTCTCATAAAAAAGAATAATTACACCTGTAAATCCAAGAAGCAATCCTAATACAGATGACGTGTTGCTCAAATTTTCTTTCCATTTAGCTTTGTCTAATAACACGAACCATAATGGGGATGCGGAAACCAAGATTGCAACTAAAGCGCTGGGAAGGAACTGTTCTGCCCACATTACTGCACCTGTGGCTACAAACAGCAATAACACCCCGCTTATAGCCGCGTATTTAATATTTTTCCATGTAAAAAGCTGCTCCTTTTTGTAAATACACCAGATAAGCATGATCAATCCTGAAGCAGTAAACCGAACAAAGCCCAATATAAATGGAGGCATGCCAGCAACCGCTATTCGTATAAAAAAGTATGTTGACCCCCATACAACATACACAATTGAAAAGGCTAGTGCTACAATGATCGGAGAGGATTTAATGTTTGTAACTGCTGGCATGCAACAAAATAACAATTTTTATTAAATCTTTTTCCTGAATAAAAGCACAAAAAAAAGCTCCTGCTTTTTTGAGCAGGAGCTTGATATTAAAAAATTACTTATTTACTGCGCCCGGCCAGTACGCTTATCTTTGGACCGACCAATAATGTATCCTGTTCCTGCTCCAAGCACACCGCCAACAATCGCACCACGTCCGTCTTTCTTATCTACAAGAACGCCAGTTACAGCACCTGCTGCACCACCTATTGCCGCACCTTTAGCAGCAGAGCTCCAGCCCTTTTTACGAGTTGTAGTTGCGGGTTCAGCATAAGTATGTGATTCTGAATAGCCTTTTACAGAAGTAGGTCGCGATGAAGAACTTGAACGCTTTGATGAAGTATTGCTAGCTAAAGCAGTTGCTTTAACTTCTGCATCATGTTTCTTCTGCACTTCTGCTCGTTGAAAACTATCTAATTTTAGACTATCTATAATAGCTAATCTAATTGAATCTTTATTAGGCTGCCTAACTGCTACACTCTGCTTGGTTGTGTTTGTGCAAGCTGCAAACATTGCTGCCATGGCACAAACTGTTACAATTCTTTTCATATTCTTCCTATTTATTATTAACGAAATTTACAAAATGATTGAATATCATTTTTGACCCTCATGTTAGTAACCATGGTTACAAATACTATACCAAAAATTTTTAAGGTTATGACCCTTTTTTCCCAAATCGGTTTACCAAGCCTACTGCTGCGCCTGTAATTGAACCTATTACTGTGCTAACAGCAATATCAGCAACGGTTCCGGTTAGGCTAGCAATGGTTGAGGTGCCATAAATAGAAAAATCTACGGCAGCACTCATTAGAAATAGAATTACAGCACCTGCAAAAGCTCCAGTGGAAAGCGTATCAATGCTAGCCCACATATTAAAGATGTAAGATATTAACAAGCCATAAAACAAATTTCCCAAAATAAGCGACCACCATACCATCGCATCCATGGATCGCATAGTGTTGCCGGCAGCACCCACATGCTGCGTAAAAAAATCTGCTAATAATAAGCCATAAAATAAATAGCCCAATAAAAAAGCTGTTACTCCCCCGGCAATGCCCGAAATAATAAATCTTTGAGTGTTCATAATATTGTGATAAGGTTTAATTTGAATTAACAAGGTATAAAGTAATATTTATATCTACAACACCTAACTCCTTAAAAATCAACATGCAGAAGGATCTAAAAATAAATAACTAGTCCTTTTTAAACAGATTGGCACAGTTGATGCTATTTATTCTTTAAATCATTATATCATGAACTACAAAAGAACAGTATCAAATTACCTTGGCTATAGAACAGATCCCACTAAAGTAGCGGTAGCTCTGTTAGCAGGTATGGCATTAGGTGCAATAGCAGGAATTTTATTTGCGCCAGAAAGTGGTGAAGATATTCGCTATCGCCTCTCAGATAAAGCAAAAAGCCTGGCAAATGATGCCAAGGATAAATTTCAATCAGTTAAAGAACGCTTTCAGCCTGACATTGACAGGTTGGCAGAGGCAACAGATGAAGCTGTTAATACTGTAAAATCTAAAGCTCAAAATGCATCTGCTCAAACTCAGGATTATGTATCCAACGCTGTAGAAACTACAAAGTCTAAAGCAAAAAATGTATCTATAGATCAGAACGGATCTATTCAGGGAATATAATTTACTAAGCATTATTTAGGTCGGATATATGCCGGCCTTTTTTGCTATTCTTATAACTGGCGTTATAAACATCAGTAAAAAATTAAGGCCATGAAGAAACGAATATTGCTATTTGAAGATGAAGACGACCTTAGAGCTTCACTTGAAATGATATTGGAAAACTCAGGATATACCGTTAAAGGAAGTGCGCAAGGGAATAACCATATTTCTCTGATAAGCGACTTCAAGCCTGACTTGATATTGCTGGATATAAAACTTGGAGAGGAGGATGGCCGTGATATTTGTAGATCTATCCGTCAGAATGAGAAGACGGCCAACTTGCCTGTTATAATGGTTTCCGGTGTGCCAGAACTGTATAATGCCATTGCAGATGTTGGAGCTAATGACATTGTTCTTAAGCCTTTTGATGAAGCTACATTAATCAAGCGAATAGAACGGCAATTAAATTGATCGTTTTAAAGTGATGCCCAGGGGATGGGCATCATTTTTCTATTTTAACGATTCTCCGCATGGTAAAATTCCTATCTTCGGCCATGCAGGAAAAAATCATTATTCTTGACTTTGGCTCGCAATATACCCAGCTCATTGCCAGGCGGGTTAGAGAACTAAATGTTTACTGCGAGATACATCCATTCAACCACATTCCTGAATTTGACAGCACTGTAAAGGGAATAATCCTTTCCGGAAGCCCATACTCTGTGAGCCATGCAGATGCACCTCAGATAGACTTTAAAGCTTTGCAAATATTTCCACTACTCGGAGTTTGTTATGGAGCCCAATATATAGCTAAGCATTCTGGTGGGGAAGTTGCACCTTCAGCAATTCGCGAATACGGGAGGGCAAACCTTCAATATATCAAGGAAGGGAGCATCTTATTAAAGGGAATATCTTTAAATTCTCAGGTTTGGATGTCACATGGCGATACCATTTCTACTATCCCAGATAATTTTGAAATAATAGCCAGTACAGATACGGTAAAAATTGCCGCCTATCATATTAAAGGCAGCAACACGTATTGCATACAGTTCCACCCTGAAGTAACGCACAGCACTCAAGGCAAACAGTTGTTAGAAAACTTTCTGGTTGATATTTGCGGCTGTTCTCAAGACTGGACACCAGACGCTTTTATTGATACTACAATAGCCGAGCTTAAAGAAAAAATAGGCGACGATAAGGTTGTGCTTGGCTTGTCTGGCGGAGTAGATTCATCGGTTGCAGCAGTGCTTTTACATCAGGCTATTGGCAAAAATTTACATTGCATTTTTGTTGATAACGGGCTGTTGCGCAAAGATGAATTTCAAAGCGTGCTAGATTCTTATCAGCACATGGGCCTGAATGTAAAAGGAGTGGATTCCAAGGGGCGGTTCCTGAGCCAGCTTGCCGGGATTAAAGATCCGGAATTAAAGCGCAAAACTATTGGCCGTGTATTTATAGAGGTTTTTGATGATGCTGCGCATGAAGTGCAGGATGTTAAATGGCTCGGCCAGGGAACAATTTATCCCGATGTTATTGAATCAGTTTCAGTAAAAGGGCCTTCGGCTACTATAAAATCCCATCATAACGTTGGGGGCTTGCCCGATTTTATGAAACTTAAAATTGTAGAGCCGTTAAATACTTTGTTCAAGGATGAGGTAAGAAGGGTAGGAAAAGCCTTGGGAATTGACCCGCTGATATTAGGGCGGCACCCGTTCCCGGGACCTGGACTGGCAATCAGGATTTTAGATGACATTACTCTCGAAAAAGTGGCAATCCTTCAGGAAGCTGATGCGATATATATCAATAATCTGAAAAAAAGCGGATGGTACGATAAAGTTTGGCAGGCTGGAGCAATTTTTCTACCAGTGCAATCTGTGGGCGTTATGGGCGATGAGCGCACATACGAACATGTAATATGCTTGCGAGCGGTTGGATCGGTAGATGGGATGACTGCCGATTGGAGCCATTTGCCCTATGAGCTATTAGCCAAAATATCTAACGAGA
>JAYVNR010000136.1:0-5501 GCA_043758305.1 Pedobacter sp.
CAAAAAACAGTATGGATTATTCTGGCTTATAATTTGGGAGTAACTCGTGAATGCGGTTTGCGGGCCATGAAGGAAGTATTTCCAGTGTTTTTTGAAGCCCGGCGAATGGCTCTACCCCATTTTTCTTGCACGAACCCATGAAGCTGTACAGCATTGCAATTCTTTGGGCTCCTTCATGACTACCAGCAAACAGGAATGCTTTGCGTCCAATGGCAATAGGTCGTATTGAATTCTCGATCAGGTTTGAATCAATTTCAAGCTCACCGGAATGGGTATAGGTGAGCAGTTTTTTCCAGCGTTTAAACGCGTAATTAAGTGCTTTGCCCATAGGGCTTGCCGGTAAGACAGCGGCTTGCAGGCTGAGCATATACGCATGAAGCCTGTCTAGAACCGGTAGTGCGGTTTCTTCACGTTGCTGCTTGCGCTGGCCATAAGAAAGCCCTTTTATGGTTCGTTCCAGGTCGTAAAGCAGGCCGATTTCACCGTATCCGGTTGGCTAACCCATATTGATTCGGGGCTTATTACATTTTAAGTTTGTCGTGTCATTAAACGACTTATGAAGAATATGGATATGCAGGCTTATGTTGCCCGGTATAAATCGAGTGGTGAGACCAATGTGATGGGTTTTTGCAAACGGGAAGGTATCAGTTATCACCGGTTCAAGTATTATTGGATCAGGTCCGGTCATTGGACGAAAACCCGGAAGCAATCTGGCTTTGTAAACATTGCAGTTTAAGAAAAGGCTGTCACCGCCAGCAGCCGTAAAAGCGGCGTACAATCTGTCGTAGCGCGGTTATTTGCCAACGACGAGCTCCGGTTGGAAGTCCAGGGAGAATTCACAGCCGGTTTTCTGCGCGAGCTTGCCGGATGTTAGCCTATCATGCCGGCCTGACTTACTACCTGTACGCAGGTTCTACCGATATGCGTAAGGGCAGCTATTCTCTTGCCGGCCTGGTGTGTCGCGAGCTGGACAAAGATCCGCTAAAGGGAGACGTGTTTATTTTTTTAAGTGCATCGGGCAGGCAGGTAAAGATCCTGTGTTTCGAGGGCGATGGCTTCGGGCTATACCAAAAGCGCCTGGAGCGTGGCACGTTTGAACGGCCTGTAATCCAGGGTAGCAGCGCCCGGCTGACGGCTAGCGAACTTCGCTTTTTGATGGACGGCATTGTGCTTAAAAGCATTCAGCGAAGGGTGCGTTATACCGCTTCGGAATGTGCAAAAGTTAGTAATTAACCCATATAGAAGAGCCTATAAGCCATATTTAAAGCTTATTTTTATATCAACAATGTCGCTCGAAAACCTACCTTTTTCACGTGAAAACTTTGAAGCCCTGAAGGCCGGTTATGTCGACTTGCTTGCCCAGATGGCCGAGCTGAAGTTCGAGGAGATCAAGCACCGGGTGTTCGGAACAAAAAGCGAGCGGTTCGTTCCGGGAGGTTCCCTGCCGGCAGGGCCAACCTTATTTGACCTTCCCACTAAAGAGGCGGCCCGGGATACTATTGAAAAAATAATTACCGTTAACCTTAAGAAGAAGAACGAAGGCCATCCCGGCCGTAACCCCATACCTGGACATTTACCCAGAGAGATCACCGTTCTGGAACCTGCCGAAGATGTAACCGGCCTTACCCTAATCGGTCAGGACATTACTGAACAACTAGACTATACGGCCGGCAAACTGATCGTTCGCCAGTTTATACGGCCTAAGTATGCACGCCCGAAAGGTGCAGGCATTGTGACGGCTGACTTGCCGGAGTTTCCGATAACGAAGGGCATAGTTGGCTCAGGCCTGCTGACGCAGCTTATCATTAGCAAGTTCGTTGATGGTCTGCCTATCTACCGCCAGGTAGAGATATTCAAACGTCAGGGTGTAACACTATCCACGGCAACGATTGCTGGCTGGATCAGGGCGGCTACAGAGCTACTCTTTCCGTTGTATGGGAACCTGCAGAAGCAGGTTCTTTCTTCCCTATTCGCCCAGGTTGATGAGACGCGGCTACAGGTGCTGGATAGGCTCATAAAAGGTAAAAGTGTCAGGGGCTGGATATGGGCCTACCATTCGCCCACCAAACGGCTTGTCATGTTTGATTATGCTCAAGGCCGGGGGAAAGAAAATCCGGTTAAACACCTTCAGCATTTTCAGGGCTACCTGCAGACCGATGGGTACGGAGTGTACGATGGGTTTGGCTTACTTCCAGGCATTACGCTGCTATCCTGCTGGGCGCATGCCCGTCGTTATGCATAGTAAATGATTATGTAAAGTTGGGCGTGAATTGGTTAGTTCTTGCAGGCAGACTGGAAAATAACTTTACATAATTTCTAGGCTTAAATTGTATATGGCAATAGTGCCAGAACAATTTATAGCCTGATCATGGAATAAACATCCACGACATCGACGAACTCACAGCTGCAGCCAGTGATTATTTTGAAAACGAGGTACTTCTGACGCCCTGTGTAGTTCAAAAGTACCAGCATGAGTGGCAAAAGTTAAAAATATTTATGTCTGCGCTCAACCTTCATGAATATTCTGTTGATGTTGGTGAACGGTACCTTAAAATGAAGTATGGAAACTATGACCGCCATTCCCTTCCAGTTTATAAAAAAGTAGTTCTAAGACGGATTGATGCTTTAAATGACTTTCAGGACGCAGGTGCTGTTTTAATTAGAAGAAAGCGTAAAGTCGTTTCTTTTGACGGGGAAATCGGTGTAGTGATGGCTGAATTACTGACTTACCGGGTAAAACAAGGTTTTGCAGCGACCACCCTTCAACGCTACACCGTATACCTTCATCAGTTTCTAAGTTACCTGACTGCGCATAATATATGCTCGGTACAAATGATCAATATATCTCACATAATAGCTTATATCAACTATTTCGGGAAAGAAAATTCAGCAATCAAGCATTCCATGCTGTCTACGATTCGTTACTTTTTTAGGTTTGTATATGAGCATAAACTGCTTGCTATTGACTATTCTGTTAAAATCCCAAGGGACAATTATGCCCGCCAATCAAATCTACCGTCAGTGTATTCTGCTGACGAGATCTCAGCGCTACTTGAAGCGATAGACAGAGGAAATCCTAAGGGAAAGAGAGATTATGCAATTATTTTATTGGCTGCAAGGCTTGGTCTGCGGTCTTCCGATATCCTGAACCTAAAGTTTGAAAATATCTTTTGGAAAGAGTGCATGATCCGTCTTTGTCAGGTCAAAACTAAGAGAGCAATCGAACTTCCATTGAGTGAGGACATAGGCAGTGCAATCATTGATTACCTCAAGTATGCCCGCCCCATATCGGATTTACCAACTGTCTTTTTGAGATTGATACCCCCCTTTATACCAGTTACCAGTTCGGCTATAGCTGAAGTTGTGGAAACAGCTCTCCGTTATGCAGGTATTGATTACTCGCAAAGAAAACATGGCCCTCATGCTCTTCGTCACAGCTTACTATCGCAGCTTTTAAAAGATAAGTTGCCTTTACCTGTTATCTCCGAAGTTCTGGGTCATAGCAGCACCGAGTCTACCATGTACTATTTACGTATCGACATAGATTCGCTCAGGCAGTGTGCCTTGGCAGTCCCCCCGGTAAACTCCACCTTTTATACTCGGATTCAATCTTTCATTTCATCTAAAGATCATCATCATGATTAACTATAACGGAATATACGCTACCTATATCAGGCAGTTTCTCGGCTATAAAAGAAGCCTTGGTTATGCGTTTTATATGGAGGAATATATTTATAGAATGTTTGACCGCTTTACCGTCGAGCAAGGATAGAAAACGGTAGGAATAACGAAGGAGCTTGCCCAAAAGTGGAACGAAAAGCGTCCGAATGAATCCCCGCAGAACTGGTACGGTAGAATAAGACTGATTGCACAGCTCTCCTCCTTCTTATGTGAAATTGGAGATGTCTCGTACATTTCAACACTTCCCAAAATCTCCAGACTATATACCCCTTATATCTTTTCTACTGTAGAGATGAAGACCTTCTTCATCGCCTGCGACCAGGTTGAATTAAAGCATAGGCACTATAAAACCTCCTGGAGTAGCATTCCTACACTTTTCCGGATACTTTACGGTACGGGCATCCGGATAACTGAAGCCGTCCTTCTAAAAAATGCGCATGTAGATCTTAAGGATGAGTGTATTCTCATCAAAGGAGGAAAAAACGGTAAGGATCGGATGGTTCCAATATCGACTTCTCTTGCACAGATATGTGGTGAGTACCGCAATTACAAAGAGTTGCACATGGGTAGTTGCACACCTGAAGACTATTTTCTTGTGGATCACAGCGGTGGCATGTGCAACCGGCATCGGGCATACAAGTGGTTCAGGAAGATCATTCGTCAAGCCCATATTAGCCACTTAGGCAAGGGCAGTGGGCCGCGACTTCATGACATAAGGCATACTTTCAGTGTACATTCACTTGTGGCAATGGCCCGATCAGGGTTGGATCTTTATTACTCATTACCGATTCTGTCGACCTACCTGGGTCATCAGTCAATCGCAGCTACGGAACTATATGTACGTCTGACAGCTGAAATGTACCCCGATATTCTTCGCGACGTGACAAGTTTAAGCAGCTACATTTTCCCAACTATCCATGGCCATGAAACCAACTGACTTTTCTAAAAACCTGAGCGACTTTCTGACCTGTTATTTGCCGGGTGAGCGAGGTGCGAGTCATAACACCATTCTTTCTTACAAGGATGCCTTTATCCTGTTTATAAGCTTCATGAACGACCAGAAGGGTATTAATGCTACGAAGCTTGACCTCAATGTAATTACCAAAGAATGTGTCATTGAATACCTTGACTGGCTTCAGTCAGAGCGGCATTGTAGTGATTCAACCAGAAATGCACGACTGGCCGGCCTTCATTCTTTCTTCCGCTACTTACAATACCAGCAGCCGCTCAACCTCTATGATTGGCAGCGGATACTGTCCATTCCTATAAAACGATCGGGTAAAACGACCATGAATTACCTAAGCCTGGATGCGATCAAATTGCTCCTGGCATGCCCAAACTTAGCTGTTAAAAAGCAGAGAAGGGACTTGGCGTTATTATCCCTTCTGTATGATAGTGGGGCAAGGGTACAAGAAATTATAGACTTAAAACCTGCAATGATACGGCTGGGTAAACCGTGTACTGTCAAACTGGTCGGTAAAGGGAAAAGGGCCAGGATTGTTCCGCTCCTGGATGTTCAGGTGGCACTGCTACGACAATACATGTCAGAAAATAACCTTTTAGAACCATTTGCCAATCAATACCCTCTTTTCTCTAACAGCCGGAAAGAGGCCTTAACAAGGGCAGGCATAGGTTATATATTTATGAAATATGTTCATCAGGCAAAAAAAGACAACCCATTATTGTTCCCTGACAGGCTAAGTTGCCACTCCCTTCGCCACTCAAAGGCCATGCACTTATTACAGGCAGGCGTCAACCTTGTATACATCCGGGATATTCTTGGACATAGATCCATAAAAACTACAGAAGTATATGCCAGA
>JAYVNR010000137.1:0-5471 GCA_043758305.1 Pedobacter sp.
CCCAGCTTTTAGAAGAAGCTGAGAAATTATAAATTCCCGGCCCCCTTTCCTATTTGCTTCTTATAGCTTCAACAGGATCAAGCCTGGAAGCCATAAATGCAGGGATGATGCCCGATATAAGGCCAATTATTGTCGATATTGAAAAGGTTAAAACCACTTTGCCTATATCTACAACAATATTTAAATCTCCAAAAACTTTTACCAGATAAGCCAGTAAGTATACAATTCCTAATCCCACTACTCCGCCCATAAGGCATAGCACTACAGACTCAATTAAAAACTGCAAAAGAATAAAATAATTTTTAGCTCCGAGAGATTTCTGTATCCCAATAATATTTGTTCGCTCTTTAACTGATACAAACATGATGTTCGCTATCCCAAAACCCCCAACCAATATTGAAAATATACCTATAAACCCTCCCGCAAAATTTATAATGCCAAATAATGAATCTAATTGTGCAGTAAGAATTGTGGATTTATTTAAAGCAAAGTTATCTTCCTGCATTGGGCTTAAGCGGTGAATGGAGCGCATTACGCCACGAAGCTCGCTTTCAAGCTCAATAATAGAAACATTTACTTTTCCTTTTACAGTAATTTGAGGCCTGTACCGGTCATCTTCCACATCAATAATATTGCGGGCAAAATTTATGGGCAGCAAAATTGTCTTATCAGATGATACGCCGAGTAAATCTTCGCCCTCACGGGCAAAAACACCAATAACTGTAACTTTTCTCCCCAAAACATTAATAACCTTTCCAATAGGGTTGCCCTGCGGGAAAAGGCCATCTCTGATATCTGTCCCTATTAAAGCTACAGAACTGCCCGCTCTTGATTCTGCATCAGTAAAATAACGCCCCTCCTCAAAATCAAATACTCTGGTTTTATAATAATCATGAGAAGCTGCAGAAAGCTGGGCGCCTTCCACGCTATTGCTTTGATATTTAATAAGCCTGTTGCCAATTCCAATCTGGTAAGCAATGCCTTCAGCACCTTCTACCCTGGAAATAAGCTTGTCATAATCACGTATCTGGGGGTTTGGGCGGCTTAAATATTTCCACCACGGGTAATCGCTGCCAAATGCCCAGGGCCATTTTTGAATGTATATGGTATTGCTGCCTAATTTTTCAACGCTGCTTTGTAAGTTGCTCCTTAGCGTATCAACGGCTGAATAAACACCTATTATAGTCATTATCCCTATGGTAATGCCTAATAATGACAAAAAAGTGCGCAGTTTATTCTGCTTTAAAGCCGCAAATGCGAAGTTGAAGCTTTCAGCAAGAAGTTTTAAAAATATCATATTACCTGTTAGAGTAATAGAAAGCAAAAACGTTACAGCAATGACTCTTTTATCTATTATGCGTCATTAGAAAAAGCCTGGTCACTATACTTGAATTATTACGGATAAATTTTTCTAAATTTGCGCCCTAAAATCCATAGAAGCTTCCGCATGAAATTATCCCAATTCAAATTTGATTTACCAGAATCTTTAATAGCCAGCACCCCCTCAGAAAATCGGGATGAGGCTCGCCTACTGGTTCTTGACCGTAAAACTGGTGCCATTGAGCATAAAATTTTCAAAGATATATTAGGGTATTTCAATGAACATGATGTAATGATTTTGAACAACACCAAGGTTTTTCCTGCCCGCATGTACGGCAATAAAGAAAAGACTGGTGCTACAATTGAAGTTTTTTTATTGCGTGAATTAAATAACGAGCTGAGGCTTTGGGATGTGCTGGTGGATCCGGCCCGTAAAATAAGGGTTGGCAATAAACTTTACTTTGGCGAAGACGACCTTTTGGTTGCTGAGGTTGTAGATAACACAACTTCGCGAGGGCGCACCATACGTTTTCTTTTTGATGGTACCGACGAGGAGTTTAGAAAAAATATAGAAATACTAGGAGAAACTCCTCTTCCAAAATATATTAAGCGCAAGGCTACAATAGAGGATAAGGATCGCTATCAAACTGTTTTTGCTAAAAAAGAAGGAGCGGTAGCTGCCCCAACTGCAGGATTGCATTTTAGCCGTGAATTAATGAAGCGTATGGAGCTTAAAGGCGTTGAATTTGCTGAAGTGACACTTCATGTTGGGCTTGGAACCTTCCGTGCTGTTGAGGTTGAAGATCTTACAAAACACAAAATGGATTCTGAGCAATTTATTATAGATCAGAAAGATGTTAATATTGTAAACAAAGCACTGGAAAACAAACACCGCATATGTGCAGTTGGCACAACCTCAATGCGGGCCATAGAGTCGGCGGTATCAGCCGGGCACAAGTTAAAACAGGCAAACGACTGGACAAGCAAATTTATATTTCCTCCATACGAATTTAGCATTGCCAATGCCATGATCACCAATTTTCATACACCAGAATCTACGCTGTTAATGATGATCTGTGCATTTGGAGGTTACGAACATGTAATGAAAGCATATGAAGTGGCTATAAAAGAAAAATATCGTTTTTATAGCTACGGTGACGCCATGATGATAATTTAATGGTCTTTGCTATTATGGCAAATTTTCATTTACCCTCTTGAAATATTATGCTATTTTAGTAGCAGGCGGTGTTGGGAAAAGGGCAAAGTCCGATATGCCTAAACAGTTTTTGTTATTGAACAACAAACCTGTTTTAATGCATACTATAGAGGCTTTTTCAAAATCTGAATACAAACCAGAAATTATCATATCGCTACACCCCGATTATCATGTTTACTGGAATTCTCTTTGTGAAAAACAGCCGTTTTCAATTCCTTATACTCTGGTTCCAGGGGGGAGCAATAGGTTTGAATCTGTAAAAAACGCACTTAACATTATCCCTGATAGAACAATTGTAGCCATCCACGATGCTGTTAGGCCTATAATTGGAAAAAATATTATTGACCAGTCTTTTAAAATAGCCGAAGAAAAAGGCAATGCTGTAACAGCGATCAAAAGCAGGGACTCTGTACGCCAGACAATCGGGCTCGGCTCAAAAGCATTAGACAGAGAGACTATATTTTTGGTTCAAACCCCTCAAACATTTCGATCAGAAATTATAAAAATGGCATACATGCAACCATTTACTCCTGAATTTACTGATGATGCTTCCGTTTTAGAGAAAAGTGGAGTTATAATAAATTTAATAGAAGGAGATTCTGAGAATCTAAAAATCACGTATCCCGAAGATATTTTTATAGCCAGCTATTTTTTAAGCAAAAAAAATCCGGCATAAAGCCGGATTTATATACAAACGTTTTTATTAAACGGTTCCTCCTCTTATCACCCTCAGTAGAATAGCGATGATTGCTATTACCAGCAAAATGTGGATTATCCCACCAGTTGCATAACCTCCAAAAAAGCTCACAGCCCAGATTATAATCAGGATAACTGCGATAACATAAAGTAAATTGCCCATAGTTTTAAGTTTTGATTATCAGAATTAAGTTTTTTAAATAATACTTTCTAAAGAATAACAAAACAGGGGCAATTGTTTAAATTTTGTTAAAATAAATGCTTTTCTAAATAATGCCGGAATAAATTATACGTAGCGACGGAGTTTGCCTAGTATTCATCCTCATTAAAAAAGAAATCATCTTTAGTAGGATAATCCGGCCAAATTTCTTCAATATTTTCATAAGGCTCGCCATCATCTTCCAAAGCCTGCAAATTCTCTATGACTTCAACTGGCGCTCCTGAACGAATTGCATAATCAATCAATTCATCTTTGGTAGCCGGCCATGGCGCATCTTCCAGATGCGATGCTAATTCTAAGGTCCAGTACATATTCTTTTAGAATTTTAATTTTAAAATTTCCGCAAAACTATAATAAAAAAAATAAGATTATTAAATAATTTCTCACAACCTGTTTATATCCGAGGATGCCACTCGTTTTCATTAAAATTACTGTCGAAACACAGTTTCCTGGCTAAAACAAAAAGGTAATCGCTTAAGCGATTAAGGTATATAATAACCTTTTCATCTACAATGCTCTCTTCCGCAAGGTGAACTGCCAATCGCTCAGCTCTCCTGCATACACACCGGGCAATGTGGCACCATGACGCAACAGCCCCCCCTCCAGGCAATACAAAATGCTTTAGTTCAGGCAATTCGTCATTCATCTCATCCATTGAAATTTCTAACCGTTCAATATCTTTTAAATGAAGGTCGGGTATTTTCATTTTTGATTTTTCAGGGCCTGATGCCAGCGAAGAACCTATTGTAAAAAGGCGATCCTGAATTTCTTTGAGCTCAAGCTTTAGCGTATTTGCTATATCCTGCTCTTTTACCAGCCCTATATAAGAATTGAGCTCATCAACAGTGCCGTAACATTCTATCCTAAGATGATATTTGGGAACACGCACTCCACCAATTAGAGAAGTAAAACCAGTATCGCCAGTTTTGGTATAGATTTTCATCTGTGCAAGTAATGAAAATTCGGGCACTTTCCATAACGGGGATTCAGGAAAGAATTTAGACAGGGCTATATTTTTATTTCAGGATGAGGTTTAGCATCAAAATGATTGCTTACCGTTTTAATGTTTTCATTTACATAATCATTTTCAATAAGCCCATCTCTCATGCGCACGATACGGTGAGCATGCTGCGCAATATCTTCTTCATGGGTAACCAGGATAATGGTATTGCCTTTTTGATGGATTTCTTCCAAAAGCCCCATTATTTCTACAGAGGTTTTGGTATCTAGATTTCCGGTAGGCTCATC
Organism: Pedobacter sp.; assembly: GCA_043758305.1. Lineage (GTDB taxonomy): Bacteria > Bacteroidota > Bacteroidia > Sphingobacteriales > Sphingobacteriaceae > JAQSWM01. The sequence goes on from JAYVNR010000137.1 coordinate 4,701, forward strand.
GGCCAGAATAATTGAAGGATTGTTTATCAGTGCTCTGGCTACTGCCACACGCTGCCTTTGCCCGCCCGATAGTTCATTTGGTTTATGGTCAACCCTATTGCCTAAGCCAACGTTTTCAAGCGCTTTTTGAGCCAGTTCTTCTCTTAAGCTACGGCGTACGCCTGCATATACAAGTGGCAAGGCAACATTATCCAAAGACGATGATCGAGGAAGCAGGTTGAATGTTTGAAATACAAAACCAATTTCTTTGTTTCTAACCTCGGCAAGTTCGCTATCGCTCATTTGGCTAACCTGTATCCCATTCAATATATATTCTCCTTTAGTAGGAGTATCCAGGCATCCCAAAATATTCATTAAGGTTGATTTCCCTGAACCCGATGGTCCCATTAACGCTACAAATTCGCCTTTATTGATATCCAGGCTTACAGATTTTAAAGCATGGATGGTTTCAGCGCCAATAACATATTTACGGCCAATATCTTTTATGTGGATCAGCGGTTCGTTAGCCATAATTTTTTCTTTTTAGACACTAATGGGCTGTGTATGTTACAGGCAAAATTTAGCCCTTTTCAATAACCTTAGCTACTTTAAAATACTTCCCATCTTGTTGTGGAGCATTTATCAATGCTTCTTCAAGGCTTATCTCTTGCTTTACTGTATCCTCCCTGTAAACATTAGACTCATCTGTAAGGTAAACTAAAGGTTCTATGCTGGTAGTATCAAGCTCGTTTAGCTTTTCCATAAAACTTAATATATTGTTCATGTCCTTTA
>JAYVNR010000138.1:0-5424 GCA_043758305.1 Pedobacter sp.
TTTTTCTACAGTAAGTTTTTCAAGTGTTTGGGCATTTGCAGCGCTTGCCAGGGCTATAAGCAAGCAAAAAAAGAGTTTCTTCATGAAAGTATTTAATACAGGGATAAGGATGTAAGATAAAAAGATTTGCGAATTTTCGAGATAGCAGAAAAGGTATGCTAAAAGTTAAAGGATATAAAAAAGTTAGGAATTTACTTAGCTGCCAAGTTCTCCAACCAGGTTTACACGAACTGTGTAGGGCTTTAGCAGGCTTTCTATAAGCACAGCAAATTCTTTGCGTGTAATAAAGTGGTCCAGGTCAAACTTTCCATTAAAACCGAACGAATCTTTCCATCCCTTTTCTACTTCGCGGTTAAGCTCATCGCCTCTGGTGCCTACATACTTAATGAGGCTCAAAGCATCAGCTAGAGTGATTTTCTCTATTTTTTTATCTACAAACCAAATCTGGCTTCTGGAATAGTACTCTTTCATGGGCTGCTTTATCTCTTCGGAAGAAACGGTAGCATCGGGCATAAAAAACAGCCCTTTATCCATTTGCTTAGCTTTAAGTATACCGGTTAAGCCAATATGCTGTAATGCGATAAAATCATAATCCTTTCTGTCAATATCCAAATATGGCAACAGAACCGATTTAAATTTGAGCAGTTCGCTTTGCGTTTCCCTAACGGCATTCTCGTTGAAATCTTTTGTGGTTTTTTTAAAGAATGCACAATAAGCTGCTGCAGCCCCTGCTGCCTGGCCAGTCAGCATGGCATCGGCCGAAGATTGAATTGAAGCCAAATTCCCCGTAATAAAAATATTGTTCTGCCCCTCTGCAATTAACGATCCAAATGAAACAATATAAGGCGAATTGCTTTTCAAGCCTGTTCCTGCTGCAATGCTCGTTCTATATAAATTGCTTTCATATAATTTAACAATCGGGTTTCCGGGCACTAAAGTTAAATAGCTCTTAGTGTTAGCATTGTAATTTACTCTGGCAGCAGCTGCTATATCGCTTTTTACAGTAGCATCTACAATTGCAAATGCCTTAACGCTGTTTTTATTATCTGTAAGCTTAACTTCCCAGCCTTTGCCATCTTTTTCAATTTTGCGCAAGCCCGAATTGTACCTTATAGTGAGGTTTTTAACAGTATCTGTAATTCCTTTTAAAATGGCAGCACTTGTAAATGGGTCTGCAATGGCATTGGTATCTTTTTTAAGATCTTTTACGTGTTTCATAAACTCAGCCCAGATTCCTGCAGATAAGGCATTGTTTGCAGATTTGATATCTGATCCAAGTTTATCTGTTTCAGTTATTAAAATCGTTTTTACGCCAGACCGTGCTGATTGGATTGCAGCGGCTACCGCACTTGCGTTGCTTCCAAAAACAAGTACATCGGTTTTTATGGTTTGAGCATGTAAAGATGTGCCGAAAGCGAGGAATAGTATGAGGGCGGCTATTTTATAATTCATGTAAATGCAAAGTTTGTTTAGAGCTAAAAATGCTATTATTTCTGAGGTGAATTTAGCTCTCTTTAACTTATATTTAACGGTACCATTTAACATAATTTATAAAGAAATATTATTAGTTACAGGATTTGAGTGGCACCTTCCATTTTACACATCAAAAATTATTGTATTAAAATCAATCGCACATGTCAGTAGATATTGAAAAGCTGCGCTACCCTATCGGGAAGTTTGTAGCACCGGGGCAGCTTTCTTCAGAAGAAATAAAAAACCTTATTGCAGAACTTGAAGCATTGCCTTCTAAAATCTGCGATGCTGTTTTAGGTTTAACAGATGAACAATTAGACACTCCTTATCGCCCGGAAGGCTGGACGCTGCGCCAAGTGGTGCACCATCTGCCCGACAGCCACATGAATGCATATATCCGTTTTAAGTTGGCAATTACAGAAAACAACCCAACCATTTTGCCCTATAAAGAAGATCGTTGGGCAGAACTTACGGAAGCTAAACATGCCCCAATTGCTGTCTCGTTAGATTTGCTTAGTGCTGTTCACAAACGGTGGGCAATGTTCCTGAAAAATTTAAAAGAGGAAGATTTTGACCGCACGTACGTTCATCCGGAACATAACAAAATATTCACGCTTAAAACCGTATTAGCCATGTATGCCTGGCATAGCGAACATCATTTGCAGCATATTTTGATGACGAGGAAGAGGTGGCAATATTAAAGATTGAGACGATATCTTATCACGCAGAGGACGGCGGAGCAGCAAAAAATGAAATATATACCGATTCGTCTGCACCGCCGCGTGATTAACATTTGCACTTTTGTTCGAGAACACACCACTCAAACCATTTCCTCCATTTTCCCGTTAATTATTTCATGCCCTCAAAGCCTCTTCTTGAATTTAACGGCAATGGCATCTACTGCGCAGCCGGGAAGTTTTACATAGATCCCTGGAAACCGGTAGACGATGCTATAATCACACATGCCCACTCTGACCACGCCCGGTGGGGAAGCAAAAATTACTTATCACATTGCCTTTCGCTCGAAATATTAAAATATCGCCTTGGTGCGGATATCAATATTCAAACTGTAGAATATGGAGAAACAGTGTTTAAGAATGGTGTTCAGATTTCCTTTCACCCAGCTGGCCACATTATAGGATCCGCACAAATACGAATTGAATGCAAAGGCGAGGTTTGGGTGGTTTCCGGCGATTATAAACTGGAAAATGATGGGGTTTGTACGCCTTTCGAGCCTGTAAAATGCCACTCGTTTATTTCTGAATGCACTTTCGGGATGCCCGTTTATAAATGGAAGCCTCAGCAGGAAGTGCATAACGAAATTAATAAATGGTGGAGCAGCAATATTGACGAAGGGAGGGCAACTGTTATCGTGGGATATTCGCTTGGCAAAGCCCAACGAATTTTGCAGCATCTGGATATGTCGCTGGGCAATGTTTATACGCATGGCGTTATTGAGAATACGCACGAAGCTCTCCGCCGAAACGGTGTAAATCTCAATCCCACTATCCGAATTACGCCCGATTCAAATAAAGATGAGGTTCGAAAAGGCATTATCCTCGCCCCTCCATCTTCTGTAGGCTCGCCCTGGATGCGCAGATTTTATCCATACGATTTTGGCTACTGCTCTGGATGGATGGCATTGAGAGGTGCCAAACGCCGCCGTGCTGCCGATCGTGGTTTTGTGCTTTCTGACCATGCCGACTGGGATGGGCTTGTGCAGGCTATTGAAGCTACCGGCTGCGAAACTGTTTATTTAACCCACGGGTATACAGCCTCGTTCTCAAGGTATTTATCAGAAATTGGCTACGATGCGCACGAGGCACATACACTTTATGGTGGCGATGAAGCAGTTGAAGAAGACGAAAACAAAGTTGAACTTGTAAATGAAGAAGGCGAAGTTATACAGGCTCAAAAAGAAAGTGGGGAAGAATTATGAAAGCCTTTGCACAACTTTTTTCCGATTTAGATGAAACCAATAAAACGAACCAAAAAGTCCGAATTCTAAAAGATTATTTCACTTCAGTTACCGATCAAGACAAAATCCATACGCTTGCATTATTTACCGGGAGAAAGCCTAAGCGCCAGATAAACGCTACGCTAGTGCGCACCTGGGCAATGGAAATGGCAAAAATCCCGCAATGGCTCTTTGAAGAAAGCTATCAGGTAGTTGGAGATTTGGGCGAAACTATCGCTCTGCTATTGCCACAAAATACCATTCAACAAGATAAATCGCTAACAGAATGGATTGGTGAAATAAATAATCTGGCAAATCTTGACGAAGCAGAAAGAAAGAGCTGGCTTTTAGGATCGTGGGGATCAATGAATCACCAAGAGCGTTTTGTGTTCAACAAAATCTTGACGGGCAGTTTCCGTGTAGGTGTATCACAAAGTCTGATTATCAAGGCACTTGCAGACATTTCGGGATTAGATACACCAACTCTTGCTCATCGTATTATGGGAAACTGGGATCCTGCTATTTTTAGCTTTTCGCAGCTGATGGGAGAACAAGATAGTTCGGATGATATTTCCCGGCCATATCCGTTTTATCTCGCTTACGCAATACAGGAAACATCCGATCAGCAAAAGTCAGCAGCAGAGATTGAGGACATTCTTGGAAGCCCTGAAAACTGGCAGGCAGAATGGAAATGGGATGGGATACGGGCTCAGGCAATCCACAGGGAGGGAAAAATATTTATCTGGACTCGTGGCGAAGAACTCTCTACCGATAAATTTCCAGAATTGCATGATTTTCTAAATGAGCTGCCTGAAGGTACGGTGCTTGATGGTGAGGCAATTTGCTTTACAGACGGAAACCCGCTCCCGTTTAACATTTTACAAACCCGCATCGGCAGGAAAAATCTATCAAAAAAAATCCTTGAAGAAAGCCCGATGGTTTTTATTGCTTACGATTGCCTGGAATACAGAGAAGAAGATATTCGCCCTTTGCCATTAACAGAAAGAAGGAAAAGATTGGAAGAACTTCAATCATTAAGCTCGTTTCAGGATGTATTTCGTATTTCGCCAATTGTTGGCTTTACAGGCTGGGATGATTTGTATGAGTTGCGGCAACAGGCGAGAGAAAATTACGCAGAAGGGTTTATGCTTAAAAAGCTGGATTCTGCTTACCAAACCGGCCGTAAGCGTGGCGACTGGTGGAAATGGAAGGTTGACCCACTTTCTATTGATGCTGTATTAGTGTATGCTCAGAAAGGGCATGGCAGAAGGGCTGATCTGTACACCGATTACACTTTTGCAGTTTGGGACAATGATAAACTGGTGCCATTCGCCAAAGCATATTCGGGGCTTACAGATAAAGAAATCAATCAGGTAGATTATTTTGTGAAGCGCAATACGCTCGAAAAATTTGGTCCGGTGCGCACTGTAAAGCCACAATTAGTGTTTGAAATTGGTTTTGAGGGCATAAATATATCTAAGCGGCATAAATCTGGTGTGGCATTGCGCTTTCCGCGGATTTTGCGCTGGCGGCAGGATAAAAAAATGGAAGAGGCAGATACATTAGAATCTCTTAAAACTTTTCTTTACTGATCATCAGGATGTAAATAAGCTGATTTGACCAATATCGGGTATTAGAATACGTTATATTTGAAACTGACTGAAATAAATACCAGGATTTATTCACATAAATTTTTAATAGGTATTTATTTTTCAGCATATTAGAAAATGCGCTGTGAGGATGTGGAAAAATATGCTGCCAAACAAATCCAGCTTTTTCTTATTATTAATATTATAAATCCGGTTAATTCCGGAACGTTCTTAACAATATTTGAATGGAAGAAGACTTCGAAAATGAGTTCTCCGAAGATCCAAAGTTTTCGGTAGAGCGGTATGAAGAAATGATCCGCAACCAGGATCAGTATTTTTTTGACGCACAGGCTTTTGAAAATATCATTGATTATTATATTGAGAAAAACGATCCCATAAAAGCGC
>JAYVNR010000139.1:0-15997 GCA_043758305.1 Pedobacter sp.
GCAATTGAGCTTATTTTCCCTAATTGCCCCATTGCATCAACTGTATTCTGCTTCAAAAGGTTATAAGGGTCTGGCAACAAGGAGCTTTTCCAAAAACCAAAAGCGCAATGTTGTTTAAAACCTGCCATGTTGCAAACTGTTCCTTTATGGTCGAAGAAAGGCATGCCCCATTTAATCGTTTCGAGAATTTGAGGAAATGCCTTATGCACTATTTCTCTGATGTGAGTTAGTATAGGTTTTGCAAAATCTGCCGATTTTTCAATATAACTATCAATTCGGGGATCAAATGTGCTCATTGCTGTTTAAATCTGTATTAGATCAACAAACTCTTCAGGTGACAGTTCTCCAATTGTCACTTCTTTAACCGTTATACATATATTTAAAGGTGTTTTAATCAACTTAAGCCGACCTTTGAACAAATGACTGTCTCCCGATTTTAAGAATTTTAACAAGTTGCTAACAGGCTCTTTTCGGCAGGCTACTTCTTCTCCATCTCTGCTCACAATTAGCCTTGCTTTGCCAGCTGCCAGCTCAATATCAAATTTATAATCCTTTTGAAGATGCATCTCAGCCAATCCTTCTACCGGTATTTATCACATTTATTCCATTGAAACGTGTAGTAGAACAACCATGCGACACGGCACTTATCTGGCTTGGCTGGCCTTTGCCATCAGAAAATGTGCCTCCGAGGCGATAATCTTTCTCGTCGCACAAAGCTGCGCAACTGTTCCAAAACTCCTGCGTGTTAGCCTGATAAGCTGCATCCCTTAGCATGCCCACTATTTTACCTTCCTTAATTTCGTAAGCTAACTGGCTGCTAAACTGAAAATTATAGCGTTGCTGATCTATAGAATACGAATTTCGACCTAACATGTAAATGCCTTTCTCAACATTCTTGATCATATCTGCTACGTTCAGGGAAGTTTTGCCGGGCTGAAGCGAAATATTTGGCATCCGCTGAAATTGAACGCTTCCCCAATCATCGGCATAGCTGCAGCCTTGTGATTCTTTTAGCCCCAGGATATGTGCCTGATCTCTGGTAGCCTGATAATTAACCAGAATTCCATTTTTTATCACATCCCATTTGCCACATTTAACCCCTTCATCATCATATCCTACAGCACCTAAAGAACCTGGTTGTGTTTTATCGGCTACAATATTTACCAGATTATTTCCAAAGTTGAATTTTTTAGACTGCCACTTATCAAGCGTCAGGAAGCTGGTGCCAGCATAATTTGCCTCATAACCAAGCACACGGTCTAATTCTGTGGGATGGCCAACCGATTCGTGGATGGTAAGAAAAAGGTGAGTAGGGTCAAGCACGAGGTCGTATTTGCCAGGCTCTACAGACCTGGCTTTTAATTTTTCTGCAACCTGCGAGGCTGCCTGCCTCACATCTTCCAGCATATCATACCGCTTGTTATAAACTGTTACGGTGCCATGTATTTTTTCACTTTCTTTTGGGATAAGATATTCGTAACCCATCCCCATTGGTGCGCTTAAGGCATTTCGGGTTTCAAATTTCCCAATTTTAGGATCTGTTTTGGTAATAGTAAAAGTTGGCCATATCCTGTGGATATCCTGATCAATATACGAACCATCAGTTGATGCAAAATATTTCTGTTCGTTCACAAATGATAAGGCCGAAGTCATAAAATTTGCGCCATTTTTCAAGCCTTCAGCATTTACTGCAAGAAGCAAATCCAGTTTTTCTTTAATGGAAATTTCAAAGGCATTTTTTTCGATCGGTGTTTTCCAGCTCACTTCGCCATAGCCTTTTTGCGGTGCCAGCTGTACACTGCTGCCAGAAATTTTAGAATTGGCTTTAGCAACTGCTACGGCTTTTTCTGCAGTTTTGGCAATATCATCTTTAGTTACTTTGTTAGTTGCCGAAAAGCCCCAGCAACCATTTGCCAAAACACGCACACCTATGCCATAAGATTCTAAATTTGATACTCCATCCACACGGTTATCGCGGGCAGCAACAAACTGGTTAAGATAGCGCCCAATGCGCACATCGGCATAGGTAGCACCTTTTGCACGGGCGGCATTGAGTGCAATATCTGCAAACTGCTTTTTTAATGCTGTATCAATCGGCGTTAAGCTTTCTTCAAAGGAAACAGGGCTGGCATAAGCCGATATACCATTGAACATGGTTGCTCCCAAGCCTAAGCCGGAGAGGTAAAGGAAATTTCTTCTTTTCAAGTTTCTAAGAATTAAAATTTGTCATTTAGAACGAAGAGAGAAATCTTTGAACGTTTTTTTGGTTGACGCTTAAAGATTCCTCATGCTTCGGAATGACCAAAGTATATTGCCCATTAACCTACACCGCATCTGAAAGTGATGTGAAGGTAAAGTCCCTGATTTTCATTGGCGGGACAAGCATATTTCCGCTTCGCACGGGCTTGCCCATAGCTTCAACATTATTCAACATAATAATAGGGCTTTCGTTGAACCTAAAGTTTTTGATCGGGAATTTTATCTGCCCATTTTCAATATAGAAAGTACCATCGCGGGTTAGCCCTGTTTGCAGCAATGTTTGCTGGTCTACAGATCTGATATACCAGAAACGAGTTACCAAAATGCCTTTCTCTGTGCTTTTTATTAAATCTTCTATAGAACCTGTGCCGCCTTTAAATATTACTGAAAACGCTCCCGGAACTGGCTTTACACCTTTCTTATCTGCCCAAAAACGAGAGTAGCTCAGGTTTTTTACAACGCCATTTTCAACCCATACGGTTTTTTCTAATGGAACACCCTCGCCATTCCATGGAGCAGAAGGAAGGTCTGGGTCAGACGGATCTGAGTATATGGTTACCTTATCGCTGAAAAGCTGTTCTCCTAAACGGGTGCCACCGCCTTTTTTGCTCATAAAGCTGCGCCCCTCATCAGCGCTGCGTGCATCAAATCCCTGCAACATCCCTCCCAGCATATCAGAAACTGCCAGAGGCTCTAAAATGACAGTATATTTTCCAGGCTCAATTGCCTTTGCCCCTGCCGATCCATTTGCTTTAAATGCTGCGGTTGTAGTCAAGGCCTGTATATCCAGCTTTTTTACATCATTAAAGGTTTGATCTACATAGCCCGAGCCTGTGCCCGCCTGGTTGCGGGTTGTAACAGAAAAAGATACCCCGGTGCTTTTATTGTAAGCAAATAATCCTTTGGAATTCATAATTGCACGGAAACTGGTAGAATTTTCCAGAAATCCGGCCGCTTCTAATTTAGCATCTTTAGATATCTGCAGGCTTTTTGCCACCATCTCGGCACGGCTGTCTGGTGTCATAGCTGCGGTAGAAGCAACATAGGTTGTAGATTCTTTGTAAGGTCCCTGCGGCCCTAATGAGGGCATAAATTCTGGGTTGGGTGGAGCTAATTTTGCAAGTTCTTCTGCCCGCTGCACTACTTTTTGCAAAGAAGCATCATCAAATTCGTTTATAGATGCGCTGCCTGTTTGCTTACCGAAAGTAGAGCTTACGCCCAGGCTCATGTTGCTTGCTTCGCCAGCTGTTGAAACTGCATTGCGTGCATAACGTATGTTGCCGCCTTCAGATCCGCTCAGGCTTAATTCACATTCATCGGCTTTTGAAAAGCTTAGCGCTTTTTTTAAAATAGCCTGTGCTTCTTCTTGAGTTAATATTGCCATAATTTTTTTAGTTGCCAGTTGTGTGTTTTGTGTGGTGAGCAGCCATCCCGGAACTCACAGCACTTTACCCACAACCAAGTTAAATTTTTCTTGCCGTATTAATTACGTTTACTCCATTGAAACGTGCGGTTGAACTGCCGTGAGATACAGAGCTGACTTGTGAGGGCTGGCCTTTGCCATCTCTGAACGAACCGCCAAGGCGATAATCGCTTTCATCGCAAACCGCAGCGCAACTGTTCCAGAATTCCTGGGTATTTGCCTGGTACGCCACATCTTTTAGCATTCCCGTAATTTTCCCATTCAGTACTTCATAAAAAGTTTTTCCGCTAAACTGGAAGTTGTAACGCTGCTGATCTATTGAATACGAAGCATCGCCAACTATGTAAATGCCTTTTTCTACATTCTTTATCATATCGTCTACGCTAAGTTTTGTTTTTCCGGGCTGTAGCGAAACATTGGGCATCCGCTGGAATTGTACACTGCTCCAGTTATCGGCATAGCAGCATCCTTGCGATTCTTTTAAACCTATAATATGCGCCTGATCTCTGATTGCCTGATAATTTACAAGCACGCCATCTTTTATCAAATCCCATTTGCCACATTTCACGCCTTCATCATCGTAACCCATGGCGCCCAAAGAACCGTACTGAGTTTTATCAGCTACGATATTTACATGTTTGCTGCCAAAGTTGAATTTCTTCGACTGCCATTTATCCAAAGTAAGGAAGCTGGTTCCTGCATAATTGGCTTCATAACCTAACACCCGGTCAAGCTCTGTGGGATGGCCAACAGATTCATGAATAGTTAGCCAAAGGTGCGAAGGGTCAAGAACGAGGTCGTATTTTCCTGGCTCAACCGATTTTGCCTTCAACTTTTGGTCAATATCGTTCACCGCCGATTTTACATCTTCCATAATATCATAGCGATTTTTGTAACGGGTAACAACGCCATGTACTTTTTCAGATTCTAAAGGAGTTAGATACTCATATCCCATGCCTACAGGAGAGCTTAAAGCCGAACGCGACTGGAACATTCCTGCTGCACGGTCGGTTTTGGTAACGTTAAAGTCCGGAGAAATCCTATGGATGTCCTGATCTATGTAAGAGCCATCTGTTGATGCGAAATATTTCTGTTCGTTTATGGACGAAATGTTGGAAGTAACAAAACTGGCACCGCTTTTTAATGCCAACGCATTTACTGCAAGCAGCAAGTCAAGTTTCTCTTTAATAGGTACTTCAAACGAATTTTTTTCTATTGGAGTTTTCCATGCAACATCGCCAAACCCTTTTTGAGGTGCCAGTTGCACCGGGATGCCTGTAATTTTTGCATTGGCTTTGGCTACAGCTACAGCTCTTTCAGCAGTTTTAGCTATTTCATCTTTGGTAACAATGTTTGTTGCTGCAAAGCCCCAGCAGCCATTTGCCAAAACCCGTATGCCAACTCCAAATGATTCTGTATTGGCTACGCCCTGCACACGGTTGTCACGGGCGGATACAAACTGATTGAGATATCTGCCAATGCGCACGTCGGTATAGGTTGCGCCCTTAGCCCTGGCTGCATTTAGAGCAACATCTGCCAACTGCTTTTTCATTTTAACATCCAAGCCATCTAACGCAGCCAATGGATCAATTTCGCGGGCAAAAGCTCCTAATTGGGGCATCATCATGGCACTTGTGCCAATCCCGGCAAGATAAATAAAGTCTCTTCTTCTCAAATGTAAGTCCTCCTATGCTAAAGTTTAAAAGGTCAATCTACCAATTTTTTAAAATAAAAATAACCGGTGTCATAATATTTTTGATTCATACCACAAATAAGCGCAGGTTATTAAAAAAATGATAAAAAAATATATCCTGGGAATCGGCTTAAGCTCAATTTGTGGTTTAGAAAGCCCGGGCTCTGAATGGGTATTGGTACCGAGAAAACTTTTTGTAAGTGCTATGGTACGGGCCGCTTTTAGCGATTTCCATTGATTATTGTTATAAACATATTGCCAGGAAAGGTTTTCGGGATTGCTTGAAAGCTGAATCCAGCCTGTTTTTACCGGCCAAAAAACTCCCGACCATTCATACGGCATGTCCGGGTTTTGTTCCGGGTAGATGTGGCTAGTCCCAGAAGTTATTACAGGTGCTGCACTGTTATCTGATGCCACAATTCCCGAAGCTTCATTAACTGATGCAAAATCTGCAAGCATAATTTTTTCGCTTGCAGGGGTTTTACGTGCGGCTTTTTCAATTATTAGCGACCAAAAAGACGCATAATCTGCTTTGTTGCCCGATAATGGCCATGTAAAGGTATTGCTAATAGTATTCAGCAATATTTTGCCAGCACCATATAATTTGCAGTTTACAACAATCCCTTTATCATCGCTTATAAGCGGCTGATTGCCCGGCTGTTTTCTGATATACGCCTGATAATCTGGCAAAATCAAACTTGCTTTCCTATCAGGTAAATCTAGTATGGTTTTTTTGGTGGCAGTTGGCTGGGAGCTATATTGAGCAAATATCCTACTAAAATAAGATGGCTTTGCTATGCTGTCAGATTGGATCACAAGCCCGAGGCCCCTGCTAAGCTCAGCTTTTAAAATGCTTGATTCTGTCGGGCTTAAAGCATCCAATTGTGGCATATCTGCAATCACAAGATCAAATTTTTGAAGTGCCACTGTGCTAAGCCTGTCAATAGCGGTTTTGGCAGAATTAAGATATTCTGTACTGAACTTATTTTTGCTGATCGCCGTACGCACGGCAACTCTGTATTTTTGTTCATAGAGCCAGTTTTTTAAAAATTTATCCTCAAAGTCTGGCGATGATGCCAATACCAGGATGTTCAAAACCTTTAGTTCGTTTACCTGAATCGGGATGTCTTCCCGTTCTACGGTATCTTTTCCAGCTAAGGCAACGACCTGATATACAGCTCTATTTAGGTGTTTTGGAATGGTGCTTAGCTCAAAATCCGGATTGCTTCCTGGCTGAATTATTGCAGAATCAAGGGTGCTGCCAAATCCTTTTAATACGATTTTTAAGCTCTTTTGCGATGTATTGTTGAACTTCCCTTGAAGTACTAGCTTCTCGCCAAGTTTAATGGATTGCCTCCAATGAAAATCGCTTATCCCGGTAGGGGCGCTCGAAACATGAAATTCTGTAGCAAAATTTTTGATTTGCTGTAGATCAGATTTATCAAGCCCATAGCCAAAAATGTGCAATTTGGGCTTTACGGACTGCGCAGTAAAAAATTCTAATCCTGGTATATATTTTAATTTCAGGGAAGGATTATCTTTTAAAATAGCTATGTCCGCAGTATAAGCTTGAATATTTTTATACTTATACAGGCTATCCTTGTCAAATCCTTGGGTCAAGAGAATTGCTTCGCCGGAGTTTTTGGTACTGGTTTTAATGATGTTAACTGGTACAATTAAGCAGGCAAGAGCAGCTGTTGCCAAGGCAGATGCCATCAGGCGCCAAATTAGCCGTGCTTTTTTAGGCCGCCTATATTCTAGCCAGGTTAGAAATACAAACAGGCAAACGCTCAAGGCTATTATTGAGTAATCACTGAGCATTACTGGCGTGATAAATTTTTAAAATAGTAGGAAGATAGGGATGAATTATTCTGATTTTGTGGTGGCTGAGGCAATCTTTGCGGAGCAGCAAGCAAAGCATGTAATGCTCTTTGTGCTATTAAAATATCTTTTGAAGTTGCGTTATTGGCAAGGATGTTTTTCATGGAGCTTACAGCTGGCAAATATTGTGAGGGCTGCTGGGCTGCCCGGCTCAAAATTTTCTGATTAGCCTCCTGGAGCACCAAAAGGTTGTTTATATCAATTTTAACTCCTGCCTTAATTTGCTCCAGCACCGATACAGCTTTTCGAAGGCTCTCCGAAGGAAACAACGCCTTAGAAACTTCACGCTTGTAAACAGGGCTTCCAATTTTGTCAAGCTCGCCAGAAAGGCGCTTTTCAAGTTTTAAAACAGGGGGCTTAAAAGCTGTTTTGGCTACATAAGCTCTGGATTTTTGCTGGAGGTCTTTCAATAACCTTAATGCTTTATACTCGTATGGCAATGCTTCACGAGGCTTATAAGTGCGAAGCCTAAGTTCTGAATTCCACATTTCGGTAAGCGTGGCTTTAAGCTGGTTCTTTAGCTCGGGCTCAAAAAAGGTGGCGTCTTCAGCCTGATCGTGTTTATGTACATACGAATCTATTAGTTTAGATGCATCTCCTAATACAATAGACTCATCCGATGGCGCATTATCTTCATGCCCGCCAGCACCGGATTCATCCTCTTCTCCTAAAAATTTTCCATACCTGAGGCGCAACATTTTTTGGTCTATGCCCAGATTATTGCTACGGATATTAAAGGATTCTTTTGATATGCTATCCTGCTCTTTCAATAATTTTTCTGTATCAATTATAACCTGCCTTTGGCTCCTGAAATATTCTGGCATAATGCTTACGCCACTCGCCATTCCCTCTATGCTCATCAGCTGGGCTGTATCCTGAATAGAAACAAAATACACATCGCTACGGCTTTCGTGGTTATAATTGTCTAATGCTTTGATGTAAAAATAAAGCTCATCACCTGGCTGCATGCCCAATGCCTGTAGGTTTATCAATTTATTTAGCTTGTAATTTTTGCTGCCGAAGGTTTGCCTGAACAATAATTTTTGTTCTTTGAAATTTACTGCTTCGCCCTGGCCGCTGGCAATAGTAGCAGATATGTAAGAATCGCGGATTCCATAATCATCTGATAAAGAAACACTGAGGCTAACCTGAGGCTTTTGCCCGAAATCTATAGTTGTATAAGGTGCAGGAGAAAGGACTTTAATAGACACGGGCTGATCTGGTATTACTTCCAGCTTATAAAAATCTGATAGCTTTCCATCAACGCTAAGCTGATAAAAGCCTGAGTTTTTAACTATCCTGCTGCCGGAAAAAAAGTTGTTTTTTGGCTTTAGTTCAAAGGATTGATCATTAAAAACGAGCTTTAAGGATTTTACAGGTTTGCTTGTTGTTATTTTCCAGCTTATCAAAGCTCCATCTTCAGCAACTATTGAAAATTGTTTTTGCATACGAATAGCATCGCCGGTATACCGTGGCGGGGCAATTGTCACCTCAATATTCTTAATTTCAGGCAATATTTTTTCAAGGATATGATTTTTCTGGGCGTTGCCAAGATTGATTTGTGGTTGAACATTGCCAAAGCTCAGTGGGATTTTTATAAGGGCAAAGCTTAAAAGCAAAGCAACAATTAGTATTAATGCAGACCACTTGAGTTTTTTATTTATTCCCGGCAGTTCTATATTTTGCAGTTCCTGCTGAACTCGGGCTACCTGCAAATGCTCTAATAAATTTAATGATTCCAGAGGTTTTAACACCAGTTCGCAGCTTTCTTCAAGTTGGGGAAACAACTGGTTTAAAAATCGTGCAACTTCTTCTTTGCTAACTTTTCTGGCCGAATAGATACTAATAAATACTATCAGGGCAACTATTATAATTGAGGTTAGAGGTGTGAAATAGGTGAATTTATACAACAAAGCAATAGTCAGGACACCAAAGGAAAGCGCAAAAATTGCCCTTGAAACAAGTTCATAAGCCTGTATTTTCCTTTGCATAGAACCGATTGATTCTTTTCCCTTATTTTCAACCATTTGATGCAGGGCTTTTTTTGTGAGAAATCCATCTTTCTGTTAAAAATGCCAGGAATATTGCCAGCCAGAAAGCATTTTGCAGATTAGTTTCATTGTAGCCCGCTGCGGCAATAGTTGATTTTGCGCTTATATATTGTGGCAGCTGCTGAGCTTTATCAATAATTCTTCGGTCATCGCGTAATTTAGAGCCAATGTCATCGCTCCCTAAAACCAAAGCTAATAACTGTCTGGGGAAATCTTGGTTCCAAACCAATTCATTCCAATCTGGATCAAAATGGCTGTAAAAATGATAGGCTCTGTTTTCTTTGACCAGCAAGCCATTGCCAAAGCCATCGCTCCAAATGTTCTCAAATTTTGAATTTTTATTGTTTTCAACTACTCTTCTTGATAATGCCGGTTTATCCGAAAAATTGCCATTGCCAAATTCTATCCAGCTGGCAACTTTCTTGACTGTGCCGGTTTCATACTTTAATACACTGGTATTAGGGGGAAGTTTAGGCAGAGGTTTTTCTGATAGCCAGAATATCCAGTTCAAACTGGATGGAATTGCGCCCGATCGTAATGTTTGTACTTCAATTTTCTTGCTGGTGTATTTTTGTACAGCTGCAATTGCAGCCTGGATATATGCAGCATCATTGGTATACGTATCGGCAAATATTCCTATTCTTACTTTTGAGGTATCTATTTCAATGGTAGAGCTATCAGAATCAGGATTTTTAAATTTTAATACAGGTTTCCCCGCGGTAATTGCAGTTTGGAAGACAGTGTTTGGAAGTGCAGGATTTAGGGTTTGCAGATTATAGGTTATGCCATGAGGGGTGCTTTTTCCGGTAATAACTTTTAAGCTATCTGTAAAAGTGAAATAAGCCCGATTGAGCCATGTAGCAGTAGAATTCGGAGAATTATATGTTTTCCAGTTAAGGTTATAAGCAATAGCAGGGCGATTGCCAGAAAATCCGTTCAGTTGATTATCTGTTATTAGCAGAACAGGAAAGCCAGAAGGAACCTCCTGGTTTAATGCGTTGAGCAGAGGCCAGTAAGTATTAGTGGGCTTTTTAGTTTTTTCAATCTTTGATGTGCCATTGATGGCTTTATCGAAATCTGCTTCGGGAAACCCATTTTCAAAATAATGAAACTTGTACCCGGCTTTCATAGCTGAATCTATGCTGGGCTTAAATTGTGCATAAGCCTGGGGCAACTGCTCTTTTTCTATTAGTACCCATCCTTTAGTCCCATTGTTTTTAATTGCCTGCCTCCATGCCGGTTCGGATAGCAAAAAAGCCAGTAAAAGGATGATAAAACATCGCAAAATCAACAAAGGCCAATCGGTAAGCTTTAAACTGCGGGAGTTTTTAGAAGTGTTTTCTCCAAACAATGAAATGCTGCCTATCTTAAGCGTTTTTCCGGGGCTTGTATTCCATAAATGAATAATAATGGGAATTGCTATTGCCGCAATTGAACTAAGCCATATGGGATTAAGCAGCTGAAACACTTATGCTTTATTTCGTTGTTTTAAAAAATCTCTTAAGGCTTGTTCCAAAGGTTCGTTCATTTTAATCATACGATAGTAAATGTGCCTGTCAAGAAGCCCAATCCTTATTTTTTCCAAATGCTCTGCAATTGCATTTTGATAGGTTTTGCGGGCTTTATCCATGTCAACTTGAACGGTTGCTCCTGTTTCCAAATCTTCTAGCGTTGAAAAGCCATCATAGTCAAGCTGCAGTTCATTTTCGCCCATAACTTGAAAGACTATGATCTCATGTTTTAAAACTGACAGGTTATCCAACAACTGAAAAATTTCATTGCCTTTTTGATAAAAATCAGTTATAAAAATCAGTAGTTCTTTTTTGCCCGTGCCAACATAAATATCTTTGTAATCTGTTAGCTTGGTAAACTCTCCGCTTGGTTTAATTTGCTCTAATTGGTAAAAGAGACGTGATAAATGCTGGTAATCTTGCCTGGGAGCCAGCGTAAACATTCCTCCATTGTTAAAAACATACAGCCCTATAGCATCGCTTTGCATGTTTGCGAGATATGCCAGAGATGCGGCCAGGTAACGGGCGTACTCAATTTTTTTAAACCCAGAATCCTCGTGGTTCATGGATGCGCTGGCATCGATCATCAGCCTAACCGAAATACTGGTTTCAACTTCGGATTCGCGGATGTAATACCGATCTGAGCGGGCATACATTTTCCAATCAAGCCAGCGCAGGTCATCGCCGGGCTGGTAGCTTCGGTATTGGCTAAACTCTAATCCGGGACCTTTTACCGTGCTTTTATTGATACCTGCCATAAAACCATCAACAGTGGTTTTTGCCGCTAATGCAAGGCCTTTTACAGACATCAATACTTTGGGATCAAGCAGGCGGCTCATGTTTATTTGTATGTAGTTTTCCCCTCAAGGCACAAGAGGGCTTTCAGTATTGCTTAAATATTGCTACTAGAACCTGGTGGATAAATACTATTTTAAATCACAACTTTAGGCCTTTCAATGCCTTTTATCAATTCTGTGGTCACCATGTCCGATGTAACATCTTCGGCCTCAGCCTTAAAGTTAATCAAAATCCTGTGGCGTAAAACAGGATAAGCCATTGCCTGTAAATCCTCCATTAAAACTGCATAGCGCCCTTTATACAATGCACGGGCTTTCGCAGTTAAAATTAAAGCCTGCCCCGCACGTGGACCAGCTCCCCAGCGCACCCATTCTTTCACATAAGGTTGAGAGCTTGTATCAGGGCGGGTTGCCCGGATTATTGAAGATACATATCTTACTAAATCTTCATTGATCGTAACATCTCGCACCAACATTTGCAATTGCTGAATCTCTTCACCAGTTAATACCGGATTTACCTGAGCTTTTTTGCTGCCGGTGGTACTGTTCAATATTCCAAATTCTTCCTGATCTGTAGGATAGCCAATCTTCACATACAATAAAAAGCGGTCAAGCTGTGCTTCTGGCAAGGGGTATGTGCCGGCCTGCTCAATAGGATTTTGCGTTGCCAGTATAAAAAATGGCCGGTCTAAAGGGTAGGTTTGCCCACCATAGGTAACTTCAAATTCCTGCATAGCTTCTAACAAAGCCGATTGTGTTTTAGGCGGGGTACGATTTATTTCATCTGCAAGGAGGATATTAGCAAATAGCGGGCCTTTGTTAAATTTGAAAAAACGTTTTCCGGTTACGTGATCCTCTTCCAGAATTTCTGTTCCAACAATATCGGTAGGCATTAAATCGGGTGTAAACTGTATCCTTCTAAAAGAGAGGTGCACCGCTTGCGACAAGGTTTTTACCATCAGGGTTTTTGCCAGGCCAGGCACGCCTTCTAGCAAACAATGCCCCCCGGCAAGAAGCGCAACAATAATTTCTTCCAGTATAACGTCTTGCCCTACAATTACTTTCTGTATTTCGGGTTTAAGCTGCGATAGCTTATTTAATAATTCCTTAATTGTGTTTTCGGTAATGTCCAAATTTCTAAAAGTATTAGCTTGCCTCTGTTTTTGCAATGCGGAAAAATAGATAAAAAAACATGGAATTTTGAAAATTATGGTGTATTGGCAAAAAAATTATAGGAAATGCAATTACAATACCAGTTGGCGATAATTTTTATAATATTTTAGGGGCTTAGATGAGTTCGAAATTTACATTTACAAGATTGAAATACAGATCGGGCGATTGGGATACAGACCAGCGCATGCCCTCAAATATTCTTAATTCCCTTTTAGAATACACTACAATACCCATCAACACTCAAGAAAAAGTTATTGACTTAAGCAGCAATGATATTTTTTCCTATCCCTTTTGCTACTTAAGCGGGCATAAGCTTGTTCAGTTTGATGGGCAGGAAAAAGCCAATTTCAAAAAGTATGTTCAAAATGGAGGTTTTGTTTTTGTAGATGATTGCAACCATGATATCGACGGGCTGTTCGCCAAATCTTTTGAAGCACAAATGGCGGTGCTATTCGGGCAACAGGCCTTAAAGAAAATCCCCAATAACCACGAAATCTACAGCTCTTTTTTCACTTTTGAAAAAGGGCCTCCGGCAACATCTTTTGAACTAAATGGCTGGGGCGATGATCTGGTGCACGATTATCTTAAAGCCATCACAATTAAGGGGCGCATTGCCGTTCTCTACAGCAATAAAGACTACGGTTGCGAATGGGATTATGATCTCCGCAACAAGCGTTTTTTGGCAGAGGACAATACCAAATTTGGGGTTAATATTGTGCTTTATGCAATGGGGAGCTGATCGCAATTCTTATATTCTGGTAGTGGAATGTAGAAATAGAGTTGTGATTTGCTTTCATTCTTTGAACTACTGATATTTATCCCAACCAACCTAACGCTGCTAACTGTCACACATAGCCAAGCTCATATGATTCAATAAGCATGAAATTGCAAATTCTGGATAGCAAATTACTGGAGCTTTACTTAAAGCAAGTGCCGGCCCGGCTCGAAGATCATTTCAATAAACTGAAAGACGCAGAATTGTCAACACCGAATTTTAGCTTTTACACGTCAGTAGCATCTGTATTTAGCAGTAAGATAGAAGGCGAAAAAATAGAGCTTGACAGTTATATAAAACATAAACGTGACGGGCTAGCATTTCAACCCGATTATACCAAAAAAATAGATGATTTATATAGCGCCTATTTATTTGGGCAGCAAAATACATTGAATGAAAGCAATGTAAAAACAGCCCATAAAATGTTAAGCCGGCACATTGTAGCTAACACCTGGCAAGGAAAATATAGGATGCAAAACATGTATGTAGCCACTGATGACGGTAGGATAGAATATGTAGCTGCAACGTCTTCAGCAGTTCCAAAGGAAATGAACAAATTTTATTCGGACTTAAAAATTTTATTATCCCAAGACTTGAGCATTGAAGAAGTGTTTTATTATGCATCAATAATCCATTTGGTGTTTGTGAAAATACATCCGTGGAACGATGGAAACGGCAGGAATGCCAGACTGATAGAGAAGTGGTTTTTGGCTGAGAAATTAGGCCCTAAAGCTTGGTTCCTTCAAAGCGAAAAAATGTATTACCTCCGGCATCAGATTTATTATAGAAATCTCAGGGCTTTAGGATTAGAATATGAGGGATTAAATTATGACAAGGCTTTGCCCTTTTTGTTAATGCTTCCGGAAACTTTAATTAATGAATAATAGAATTAAAACTATATCAAATGATACGCAAACATTTGCCGAAGAAACGAAAGCCAAAGCTAGCAAGCTATGCCTAAGAACCTCTACATTAAAACACAGCATACTTTCTAAACTCTCCCGTTATTCCGTATTTTTGCAGGATTACCTGTCTACATGAACACGGAAACCATCAAAGCTCTTAACGGTAAATATTGTAATTCGCTTAGTACATACTCACGCTGGCTTACTCGTGAAGTAGCTATTGGCGATGTGCCAATGGGCGGCGCTAATCCCATCCGCATTCAAAGCATGACCACTACTGATACCATGGATACCATTGGCACGGTAGAGCAAACTATCCGCATGGTTGAGGCAGGTTGCGAATATGTGCGCATTACCGCCCCAAGCGTTAAAGAAGCTCATAATTTGGCGATAATAAAAAGCGAGTTAAAGAAACGGGGCTTTAATGTTCCCTTAGTTGCCGATATACATTTTACACCAAACGCTGCAGAAGTTGCTGCCCGCATTGTCGAAAAGGTTCGCATCAATCCCGGAAATTATGCTGATAAAAAGAAATTTGATCAGCTAAGTTATACTTCGGCAGAATATGAGGCAGAGCTGAGCCGTATTTATCAAAAGTTTGCGCCGTTGGTAAAAGTTTGCAAGGAGTACGGAACCGCAATGCGCATTGGAACAAATCATGGTTCATTGTCAGATCGCATCATGAGCCAATATGGCGATACCCCACGTGGAATGGTTGAATCTGCTATGGAATTCATCCGGATGTGCGAAGGCCTCAATTACTATAATCTGGTTGTTTCCATGAAATCAAGCAACCCGCAGGTAATGGTGCAGGCTTATCGTTTATTGGTAGAAACTATGGTTGCCGAAGGGATGAATTACCCGCTGCACCTTGGTGTTACAGAGGCAGGCGATGGAGAAGATGGGCGTATAAAATCTGCGTTAGGAATTGGGGCTTTACTTGAAGATGGGCTGGGCGATACGGTAAGGGTTTCGCTAACAGAAGAGCCCGAGGCTGAGGCTCCCGTGGCTATTCAGTTAGTTGAGCGTTATGCAAACAGAGCTACAGAAACTAAATTTCAAAGCCCGAAAGTTGAGCAAACCTGTTCTATTCCCGCTCAGTTTAGCCCTTATAATTTTGAGAAGAGGATTACTTATGAGGCAAATGCATTCATCGGCGGCCACATGGTGCCGCGGGTAGTTGTTGATCTTTCGAAGTCCAATTTAAAAGATCCATCCATCCTCTCAGATGCAGGGTATGTGTATTCTCCCATGCTCGACAAATTCAATATGGCTGATCAGTCGGTTGATTTTGTTTACCTGGGGGATGAATTGCCCTCATTTACCTTTCCAGGGAATCTGAAACAGCTTTATAACTTTAGCATTTGGAAAGATCTACAGGATAAAGCTAACTGCCATCCGGTTTATGATTTGAACGGCTATCTGAATGCTGGCCTGCATTGCAGTTCGTTAAATTTGGTTAAAATTCGATTGTCAGATACTGGCTCGGATGAATTTTCCCAGCTTAAGTCCGATAAATCGCTTGTGTT
>JAYVNR010000140.1:0-5397 GCA_043758305.1 Pedobacter sp.
TTAAGCAGCGATCCGGTATTTATCCAGTACTGGCCCTGATCCGGGAAGCCCGTAGGCGCCTGATAATAATAGATTTTCTGCCCCATTTTTGTTATCCAGGTATTGAGCTGGTAAGGTTGCTGTACCGTTGCATTTAGTGCACGCACACTGCTTATGGCAAGTTCAAACGGCGATTTGGTTTTTTCTCGTAAGGCTTCTTTGCTCCAGAATTCTGGAGACGAAGCCATGGTGATGAGCACTTGTTTAATATCGCCATCATTTTGAACAAAAGATTTGGCCATTTTATCGATGAGGGTCTGCGGCGGATTATCGCTTACAAAACGAACCGCGATTTTCTTAGAAATGAATTTGGCTGTAGAGGCGTTGTGGGCAAGCATTTTAAGCAGCTCAACTCCTTCCTGATATCCACCATTAGCTGGAAAAGATTTACCCAGAACTGTTTTCTCGCCATTATCGTGCCTGTTAGCGGCGAAAATAAAATCACCATCTTCTACTAAGCCAGCTTGTTCAAGCCGTTTTTTCCCTACAGCGGCTACCGCTTTTTTCATCAGATCATTACCTCCATAACTGACTTTTGGGTTAACAGTCCAACCTGTAAGAACACGGGCAGCTTGTGTAACATCGGCTTGTGTATATCCACCATCAACGCCTAAAGTGTGCAGCTCCATCACTTCGCGGGCATAATTTTCATTAAGCCCTGCTGCTTTTTTGGCTTGCTGCAAGCGTTTTAGTATTTGGGCTTGTTGAGATGTAGAGTCGCCCATTTTCATCTGTGATTGCAGCGCCTGAAGCCGTTTTTGTGCCTGCGAATTGTTGGCCATAGCGGCCATATTGGAATTAGTGCCGCTGCTGCTAAAGTTATCAAGATATAAAAGCATTGCCGGAGATTTGGCTGTTGCCAGAAGCAGCGTTTCAAATTTCCCGGCAACATTAGGGCGAATAACATCCCGTTCGTAAGTGGGAATGTACACTGCACAAGCATTTTTAGTTAGCGATACATTGAAATGGTTGAACCAGAAATCGGTAAGCACTTCCTGCATTTGGTTTTTTGAATATGCAGCTCGTACTATTTTTTGATTTATAAACTGCCGAAAAAGATCTTGTTGAGGCTTGATGCCTTTCTGCTTCATATAAGCAGCAAGCTTTGCACGGTCCTTTATATTAATTGCCGCATTTGCAGAGTCTTTGCTAAGCACGCCATCTTGTATGGCCATTCGCCTCACCAATACCGGGCGGGGATAGGCAGCCAGTATTTCCTCGTTGCTCATTTTGTTAACATCCCAATTGCCAATCACCGCATTTAGCGAATCATCCGGCAGCTTGGAATCTAACTGTTGCAAAAACCATTTTTCAGCTCCCAGCTTAACTGCCGCATCAATATCTCCAGGCCTGGATCCATAGGTGAACCTGCTAAGCAAATGCGCTGCAGCCTGTCGGTCTGTAAGCCCTGCCTGTTTGTATGGAAAATTAAAATGAGGAGTATCTGTACTATCAATTAAAAAAGAAGGCAAAAATATAATGCCGGAACAGATTAAGATAAGTGCCAAGAAAGGCTTTATATGTTTTTTCATCACTCTGGTTTTTGATGCAGTTGCTTTTATGACTATAAAATAGGGTAGGGGTTTAATGGGGTTAAATATTGTAGCAAGGCTTTTTACATGTGGCACTGAGATTAGCTATATTAGGCCATTCAAAAAAAGAATTCAACAAGTATGACCTATTGCTTAGGAATAAAAGTGAAAGAAGGGCTGGTAGCCATTGCCGATACGAGGATAACCTCGGGCACGGACACTACCGTTAAAAAGAAAGTTTTTGTAGAGCAGAAAGATGGCTATTCGCTTTTTATAATGACTAGTGGGCTGCGCTCTGTACGGGATAAAGCAATTGTTTATTTTAAAGAACTGGTTAAAGATGATGCACACACCAAATTATACGAAGCTGTAAACGCTTTTGGGGCACAGGTAAGGCGGGTTGCCGATGAGGACAGGACAATACTTGAAAAAGCAGGCTTTAAGTTTGATTTACATACAATTATTGGCGGGCAGCTGAAGGACGACGAAGAGCACAAGCTTTTTTTATTGTATCCCGAAGGCAATTGGGTAGAGCTTGGGCAGGGAGCGCCATTTGTAATAATTGGAAATTCCGGACATGGCAAGCCAATTTTAAACCGTACGCTCACGGAAAGCTCAAGCATGAGGCTGGCTCTTAAAACGGGCTTTCTTTCGTTCGATTCTACCCGGGTAAGCTCAAATAATGTAGATTTTCCAATAGATGTAGTGCTATATAAAAAGGACAGTTTTTGTATTACAGAGCACCGATATGAAAAGCCGGACCTTGAAAAAATTTCTCAGCAATGGGCAGAAGAGCTAAAAACTGCTTTGTCAAATATCGCCGAAGACTGGATGGACGATGCTTTTAATGAACTCCCACAAAGCGAAAGGGCCAAAAGTGAAGTTTGAAGTAAAGGCGGCCCTGCAGTACGATATACAGGAACCCAGCACATTAATATTAAACATACACGCCTTGCGCACACCAAGCCAGGCTGTGCTTGAAGAAAACTTTTCAATAGAGCCTTATGTAAAAATAGAGGAGCTTGTGCCAGAACATAGCGAGAATCGTTTTGTGCGCTTAGAGCTTTTAGAGCCGGGGCAGATCAGTATCAATTACAGGGCAATTGTAGATAATTTTTACAAGGAAATTGATTACACCAGTATCGAAGAAACTCCTGTTTCGCAGTTGAGCACTATCATTTTGCCCTATCTGTACCCCAGCCGTTATTGCCAGAGCGATAAGCTATACCGCTTAGCCAACAATAAATTTGGCAATATAAATAACCCATACGAGAAGGTTGTGGCGCTTACTGAATGGATTCACCGCAATGTAGAATATCTGAGCGGATCAACAAATTCACAGACGTCGGCTTATGATACCGTTACCGAGCAGGCTGGCGTTTGCCGCGATTTTGCCCATTTAGGCATTGCCTTGTGCCGGGCCCTGACCATACCTGCACGCTATTTTACCGGGTATGCCTATAAGCTTCTCCCCGCCGATTTCCATGCCTGTTTTGAAGCCTATCTGGGCGGAGAATGGGTAATCTTTGATGCTACTAAATTGGCGCCGCTAAACGGGCTTATCAAAATTGCCACAGGCCGCGATGCAGCCGACACTGCTATTGCCAGTATTTTTGGAAACGTAACCTGTAACAGTATCAACGTATCATGCCAGGTTTTACAGGACGATTTTATGCCGCTCTATTACGCCCCAAACTGGATGACGGGTTTTGCGTATCAGTGAAAAAAATCTGGTTGTGATTTGCTTTCATTCTTTGAACTACTGATATTTACCACAACATACCCCTATTCAGTTAATTCATTATCAGTAAGTTATGGTAAATATCAGAAATTAAAAAAATCCGGTTGCAGAGGCTTCCGGATTTTTTTATTGCTCAAAAATAGATTCCTGTTCAACAGGGTTTAAAATAATTCTAGCTGTTGCGGACTGGATGGTAAGCTTTTCTCTTCCTTTCCGTAAAATAACTCCATCATGCCGAATTGTTTATCCGTTACAGTTATAATACCAACGTGCCCTTTGGGCGGTAAGCTTTTTTTAACACGTTTTATATGTACATCCGCATTTTCGCGGCTGCTGCAATGGCGCAGGTAAATCGAAAACTGGAACATACTGAAGCCATCTTTCATTATGTCCTTTCTGAACCGTGAATATATTTGCCGGTCTTTTTTAGTTTCGGTAGGCAGGTCGAAAAATACTAATATCCACAAAATACGATATTCGTTGAGGCGCATTTAAAAAGGCAATCCCATGCCTGAATCTTCTGTATATTGCTGCGGTGGTTCTGCAGCAATGCTGAAAGCGTGGGGTTCTTTATAGCTTCGCCTGGTTTCAAAATCTTTTATTGCAGGATAATTGATACGCCGCAAAGAACCGTCATAGCATTTAACCAAAGACGCTGTTGTGGTTTGAATGCCCACCATAAGCGGACTGGTGCGATTCTCAAATTTCACGTCCACAGTAGCAATGCCCAGCAATTGCGATTTAATGGAATTGCCCAGCTCCAGGAAATTCTCGCCCTTATCAATAATCTTTAACACGATAAGATCAACATACGGCCGATATGGTTCCATAATATCATCCGCCAGGCAATACGCATTGTATTTATTGCGGTGGTGAATGCCCAATGTTGGCAGCAAGCCCGATGATACCAGTCCGCGGGCTACAATTGCCCTTAAAATAGCATAGCCATAATTTAACAAGTTGTTGGGAGGATCGCCTTCCCGGCCACGGAAGAAATCAATTTTTTTCGGGAATACATTTTTCCAGTAGTAAGCTGCTGCACGCCCTTCAAAATTGTCGGGGTCACCGGATCGTACTGATCGTGCCCAATGTACCATGTTTTCGCAGGGTATGCCACGTTCGTAAAGCACTGCTGCCTGGTTCAATATTTTAGCTTGTATAGTTTGTTGCCAAAGCTGCTTTTTTAGTGGCTGAGAGGCATCTATCTGGTAGCGGAAACGTTCGCTTTGTGTGTCATTGCCATCCAGGGGCAGCATCATCCCGGTTGGCATATGGCTGGCATCGCAGGTAACTATTGCTACATTGTTTTTTAACAGGCTGGCGATGCTGCCATGGGTAATGGTAATTTGCTGATGGTCTAACACAATTATGCCAATATCTTCTATAGGCACGGTTTTTTTAGATTCTTTTTCGCCTAAAGCTTTTAGATGGGGCAGGTCAATTGCTAACTGATCCTGTTGTAGGCTAAGGTAAGCCGGGTTGCTGAATAAGAGGGTTCGTTTTACCATATTCCATATTGACTTGTTACGGCACTATAACATAAATGTAAAACTATTTACCGTGAAAATCAAAAATTCAACTTTTGATTTTCACGGTTCTATAATTCCTGGAGCCTCCCGTTAAGAAAATCAATAAGATTGCTGCTTTGTATTTTCGCCTGTATTTTGGCCGGGTTCCCCCGTGGCACAATTACCCAACCTTCATCCAGGTTTAAATCATCCAGAACTGTATAAAAGCCTTTGGATAACACTGGAGCAGACGAAAACTTTATTTCTATACCTAAAACGGGCTTAATCCCGTTCACCAATAATAAATCGCATTCTGCTCCATGATGGGTACGATAATAATACAGGTCAATATGCGCCGGTTTTAACTGGAAAATCTGTTCGGTCACATACCCTTCCCAGGATGCTCCTACACCAATGTTCAAAGGCAGTTGGTCGGCCGAGCTTATCCTGTTTATCACATGGAGCAATCCCGTATCGCGAAGATAGATTTTAGGTGATTTTACAATGCGCTTATTCGTATTTACATACCATGCGGGCAATTGCCTGATCAGGAATGCGCCTTCAAGGAAGTCAAGGT
>JAYVNR010000141.1:0-15825 GCA_043758305.1 Pedobacter sp.
ATGGAAATCGCTCAAAACAAAATCTGAGAAACTGATTGTTGACACAGATAACTTTTATATTAAAACCAAACAGTTTACAGAATCGCAATGAATTTAAATTCACTATCTTAAGCAACGAATTAGAATATTAAGCGTCTTAATATCAAATCAAATTAACACATGAAAAGATTAATTGCATCCTTTGGCTGGCTAATGCTACTGCTCCCGTTAATAAGTGTAGCAGGCGTTAAAACAGTTTTTTCTACAATGATCAGCACTACAGCTTTAACCGAAAGCAGGCAGGTTACGGGCTTCACCGGAATTTCTACAAGTGGCTCTTTTGATGTTTTTGTTAAAATGGATGGAAAGGAAAGCCTCAGGTTAGAAGGCGAGGCTGATGATATTAGCAAGGTTGAAACTATTGTTGAAAACGGAATCCTTAAAATCAGGTACAAACAAAACAGCAAATTAGGCTGGATAAATACTCAGAAAAAAACCACAGTTTATGTTTCCGCAAAAGAATTAAATATGCTTGCAATAAGCGGGTCCGGGAATATGAAGATTGATGGAACAATAAAAACCGCATCGCTTCAGGCTAAGATAAGCGGTTCTGGAAATATTGAACTTGCTATTAATACCACTGATTTTATTTCGCTAATAAGCGGATCCGGTTCTATTAGTGTGGCTGGAAATACTAAAAACGCAGATGTTGTAGTAAGTGGATCGGGTAATTTTAAGGGCAAGGATTTGCGCACAGATTCTATCGCAGTGAAAGTTAGTGGCTCTGGAAATGCAAAAGTTTACGCTAACAGCAAAATAGAAGCGGTAGTAAGTGGTTCGGGCAGCATAAATTATGCGGGCAACCCAACAGTTTCAGCAACTAAAAGCGGCTCGGGCAATATTTCTAAATTTTAGCTTCCATCCTAAACAAAGAAAGGCTGGGATTTCTCCCAGCCTTTCTTTGTTTAGAGGTTTTTATATTCCTAATAGCATCCTTGCCGGGTCTTCAAGCAATTGCTTAACCCTGACTAAAAAGCCCACAGATTCCCTTCCATCAACTAGACGATGATCATATGATAAGGCTACATACATTATGGGCCTAATTACCACTTGGCCTTCTACAGCAACCGGCCTTTCCACAATATTGTGCATGCCTAAAATTGCCGACTGTGGGGCATTGATTATCGGGGTTGACATCATTGATCCAAACACACCGCCATTGGTTATGGTAAAAGTACCGCCAGTCATTTCTTCTAGCGTAAGTTTGCTATCGCGGGCTTTTGTGGCAAGTTCAACTACCGCTTTTTCAATCTCCGCAAGGCTTTTAGATTCTGCGTTGCGAATAACTGGTACAACCAAGCCTTTAGGTGCGGAAACTGCTATTGAAATATCTGCATAATCATTATAAACTACTTCTTCGCCATCTATACGGGCGTTAACTGCGGGAAATTCTTTTAACGCTTCGCAAACAGCTTTAGTAAAAAACGACATAAAGCCTAAACCAACACCATGCTTTTCTTTGAATTTATCTTTATACTTAGCCCGTAAGTCCATTACAGGTTTCATATCCACTTCGTTAAAAGTAGTGAGCATTGCGGTTTCGTTTTTAACAGCAACAAGGCGTTTTGCTACTGTTTTTCTTAAGGACGACATTTTCTCTCGCCGCTCTAACCTGCCACCTGCAGGTGCAACAGTGGGTTGTGCAGCTTTTGGGCTTTCAGTGCTTTTAGGGGGTTCAGTATTCCCGGCTTTCAAAGCATCTTCCTTTGTTAATCTTCCGCCAACGCCGGAACCATTTACAGAAGTTGGGTCAACGCCTTTTTCTGCTAATATTTTAGCCGCAGATGGCGAGGGCGATCCCGATGCATACGTTGCGCTTTTTTCTGATGAAACAGCTACAGCCTCTTCTTTTTTTGCAGCTGGAACGCTTTCTGCCTTTTGTGTTGGAGCAGCTGCCGAAGCTGCGCCACCTTCTTCAATAGAGCACACAACTGCACCAATTGCAAGCGTATCGCCTTCTTTTGCTATTGTTTTTAATGTTCCGGCTTTTTCGGCAGTAAGTTCAAAAGTTGCCTTGTCGGATTCCAGTTCGGCAATTACTTCGTCCATTTCTACTGCATCTCCATCTTTCTTTATCCATTGGGAGAGGACAACTTCAGTTATGGACTCGCCTACTGGCGGAACTTTGATTTCTAAGCTCATAAAATACTCTGATAAGGTTTAATCTATGTTAACAACTTTTCGTGTGGATTCTTTAACAGCTTCTACAACTTCTGCCCCGGCATAATCCTGAAAAGCCTTGCCAACAATATATAATTGTTGTGCAATATGTTGCTTGGCATATCCGGTGGCTGTACTGCTGCTTTCCTTCCGGGAAATAACTTTTAAATTTGTATTGCGGAATTTGCGGCAAAGATACGGCCAAGCTCCCATGTTCTCTGGCTCTTCCTGTACCCAGATAAATTCTTTTGCTTTTACATATTTTTTTCTTACTGCCTCTATCTGCCCAAATGGGGTTGGGTACAACTGCTCCACGCGTATTATGGCAACATCTTTTCTGTTATCTGTTTGTTGCTTCTCTAACAAATCATAGTAGATTTTGCCAGAACAAAACAATACACGTTTAACTTCCGCAGCTTTAACATAACTATCGTCTATCAACTCCTGGAAACCTCCTTTGGTAAACTCCTCTAACTTGCTAACAACCAATGGATGGCGAAGCAGGCTTTTTGGAGTGAAAATAACTAATGGCTTACGGAAAGGGCGTTTTAACTGGCGGCGCAATAGATGAAATAAATTAGCCGGAGTAGTACAGTTTGCAACTGATATATTCTCTTCAGCGCATAATTCCATAAAGCGTTCTATCCTGGCAGATGAATGTTCAGGACCCTGGCCTTCATATCCATGAGGCAGGAGCATCACCAAGCCGTTAGAGCGCTGCCATTTAGTTTCGGCACTGGTAATAAACTGATCGATAATGATCTGGGCGCCATTAAAAAAGTCGCCGAACTGAGCCTCCCATACAATCAGTGATTGCGGATTGGCAAGCGCATAACCGTATTCAAAACCTAGTACGCCATATTCAGAAAGGTGCGAGTTATAAATATCGAATTTAGTGCCATTCTTAACCTGCTTTAACGGCACATATTCCTCTTCCGAATCTTCTAATGTAAGCACTGCATGGCGATGGGAAAAAGTTCCACGCTCAACATCCTGACCGCTAACGCGTACTCTAAAATCTTCTTCAAGTAGGGTTCCATAAGCCATAAGCTCGCCCATTGCCCAGTCGAAAGTCCTGTTTTCGACCATTTTTTTACGGTCATCAAACAGTTTGGCTATTTTCTTAAAGAACTTTTTATCTCCAGGAAGGCTGGTAATATTTTCCGCTATGGATAAAAAAGTTTTTTCGGATACTGCTGTTTTAACAGGCACTTCTATTTCCTTTTCAGAAGCAAGCCCTAATCCTTTCCATGCTCCCGAAAACATGGGGTTTGTGTTGGCATACGCATCTTCTTTGGATTCATTTAGCCGTTCCTGCAACAATGCACGGAAGCTTTTTTCCATTTCCTTAGCTAAATCGGCACTAACTGCTCCTTCTTCGGTAAGCTTTTTATTATAAATCTCCCGAGGGTTGGGATGTTTTTCTATTGTTTTATACAGAAGTGGCTGAGTAAATTTAGGTTCATCCGCCTCATTATGGCCAAACCTGCGATAGCATAGCAAATCAATAAATACATCGTTATGGTATTTCTGGCGATATTCCACCGCCATATTAATAGCATATACCAAAGCTTCAACATCATCGCCATTAACATGAAAAACAGGCGATAAGGTAACTTTAGCAAGATCTGTACAATAAGTTGAAGATCGGCCATCTTTAAAATTAGTGGTAAAGCCAACCTGGTTATTGATAACTAAATGGATAGTTCCACCAGTTTGGTAGCCTTCTAATTTAGCCATCTGCAACACCTCATACACAATTCCCTGCCCTGCTATTGAAGCATCGCCGTGAATTAATAATGGAGCAATGCGAGTATGGTCGCCATCATATTTAAAATCTATTTTAGAACGAACCATACCTTCTACAATTGGATCAACTGCTTCCAAGTGCGACGGATTTGGGCACAAGCTTAAATGAACTTTTTTACCTGACGCAGTTTCTACATCTGTAGAATAGCCCAAATGATACTTAACATCGCCACCAAAAGCAGCATCAGCATCATAGCCTTTGCCTTCAAATTCAGAAAAAATTTCTTTGTAGGTTTTGTGCATAATATTAGCCAGCACATTTAGCCTGCCACGGTGGGCCATCCCTATCACAAATTCTTCGATGCCCAATTCTGCTCCTTTTTCAAATACAGAATCTAATGCCGGGATCACGCTTTCTGCACCTTCTAGAGAAAAACGTTTTTGCCCCAGGAATTTGGTGCCTAAAAAATTTTCAAAAACAACAGCTTCATTAAGCTTTTGCAGGATGCGCTTTTTGGTTTCTATTGAAAAGTTAGGTGTATTGCGCTCGCTTTCCATGCGTTG
Organism: Pedobacter sp.; assembly: GCA_043758305.1. GTDB lineage: Bacteria > Bacteroidota > Bacteroidia > Sphingobacteriales > Sphingobacteriaceae > JAQSWM01. The sequence goes on from JAYVNR010000141.1 coordinate 4,513, forward strand.
CTCAAACCACTTAACTTTTTCCGGGTTGCGGATAAACTTGTATTCTGCCCCGATGGACTGGCAATAAGTATCTTCAAGCAGATTTAAGATATCCCGAAGCTTGGCTGGGCCAAGACCCACCTCTACACCGGCATTAAATACTGTATCCAGATCTGCATCGCTTAAGCCAAAAGTAGAAAGCTCTTTGCCGGGATAATATTTCCTCCGCTCCCGCACTGGATTGGTTTTTGTAAACAAGTGGCCTCTGTCGCGGTAGCCGTTTATCATGTTTAGAACATTGATCTCTTTTAAAACATGCTCTGGCGTGCCCGAAGAAGTTGGTGCAGGACCGCCCTCGCCTTTGCCAAAATCAAAACCTTCAAAAAATTTTTTCCAACCAAAATCTACCGATTGCGGATCCTGCTTGTATTGATTATAAAGTGAATCTATGTATGCTGCGTTGGCATTATTGATATACGACAAATTATCCATTAGAATGTATACTGGTGATAGCGGTGCAAAATTAAGAAATTAAGGCTGGAATGATGTAATGAGTTTGTTAATTAATGAACCGAATCTTTATTATAAAAAGCGAAAATAAACTATATTTAGGCAGATTTAACTATAATCAAACCCCATGATATCAGCCCTACAACCTAAATTTAAATTAGGCTTTGCTTTACTGTGCCTTATCTATTCGATCAGTTCATGTAAAAAAGATATATATGAACCTAAAACAACAGAAACCTCAAAAGTTGGTTTAAAAAAAGTAGAAGATGTAAGCTATCAGCAAATGCAAGCCTTGCTCAACTACAAGCAATTAGGAACGTTAGCAAAGTATCTGCCTGAAACTCCACTTAAAGATAAGAAGGTAACTGTTGCCGAAAATACTGAAAAAGATATTGAAGTATTAACTGATAATATCAAAAACTTACAATTGATGGAGGGGTTAGTTTTACAATACCTTTAAAACTTAAAAGCCCCCGTTCCCAATCTTTCCAGAACCTTACAATAGAACAAAGCGAAAAAGGCACTAAAGCATTCATTGTTAGCTACGAACCAAGTTTGGATTGGATAAAGAAATCCTTATTCACTAAAAATTATCCCTTTAAGGGTAAAGTTCAAATTGAAAAATTAGATCTTGATAATTTTAAGCCTAAAAATGGAAGTACTACTATTAAAACTGATATATGTGTTACCTACGATATTTTTAGTGGAACCGTAGATGTGGCATGTGCAAGCGGGCAACATATGCCCGGCGAAGCATGTAATTATAGTGGTGGCTCCGGTGCTGCATATAGCTATAACACTTATTCTCCTATAACTATATGTGTTCCGCAAGAAAAAGTAGAAGTCATCAATTATGGGGGTGAGGGCGGTTATGGCAGTCCATCTGTTACAACATATCCTTATAATTATAATCCTTGCCCAAATCGTGACGGATTATGTGAAGATGGCAGTGAATATATACCACAGCCTATTGTAGCAAATTTACGTTGGGGGCTAGATTTGAATCAAACGCAGGTTGCATGGCTTCAAGCAAATATTGTCAGAGCACAGGAAATACATAATTATTTAAAATTCACAGTTTACGATGATGCTCCGATATTAGAATATGCTCTAAAACATTTGAATAAAATGATGGAAGATCCATTATATGAAGCATTTGCAATCGATTATAAATCTGAGAATCCTAATACAGTTCAGATGTGGTGGCAAAATGAGACTTGGATTAGCAATCCCGACAATTTATCTTTAAGTGCTATACCAAATCAACAATATGATCAATTGAATGCGGCTGAAAAATCTCTAATAAAAAGATACTGGCTGGAAGCTTATTTAATTTCAGTAAATGCAAAAACTGCAAAGCAAGAAACCATATCAAAATTTGGTTTCAATGGATTGAATGACAAAAGCGATGCTTTTAGACATGCATTTTGGCAAGCTATGAATCAAAGAGATTGTGGTCAGGATCCATAAACATTGCAATATATTGCTCCATTGTTTGGGAATGCCCATGAGAGTACCACACCCCCAAATTTAATACTTGAGAAACAAATGGATTTATTTAATAACACAGAGGGCTACAATGTTGGGAATGGGGGTTTCTCTTTTAACTCTACACTTTCTTCGGCAATCTCTGCTAAGCTCGTCAATGGGGATTTAAGATACATATCTCCATTAGATCAAACCTATTTTCATGGCATAAGCCCCTCAAGCCAGTTAATTCCTACAAATCAATAATATGAAATATCTTATAATTATTTTAATTGTTGCTGGCTGTAATACTAATCAAAATCCAGATTGCGGCAAATCTGTCGAAATACTGTTTAAAAACGAAACCAGCACTGATGCTAAATTGTTACTCCATAATGGATTGGATTCAATATCCCTAAAAAGTATTGGCTACGCTACAGAAAAAAAGACATTATGCTTTAGCCAAAAAATAAATACCGATGGCAATTATTCATTCAGTATTAAAAGCGCTTTAAGAGATACTTCTTTTTCATGGGGATACTTTTCAAATGGCATACCATCTGAAAAAACCATTCAAATTGTACTAAAAAAGGATTCATTAATTTTAAAAAGTATCAACTAAATAAATATACGATCATCCTTAGAAATGATTTGTTTATCAGGATTGAATAGTTATTCGATTATGTATTCAAAAATAAGCTTAAGCAATAGATTCTATACAATAACGATATAGGGATAAATAGCAATGTAAATTTCTTATCCCCGAGGCTTTTAACTTATGAAGATACTTTCAATATCTATCTTAAGCCTTTTAATGTTAAGCTCATGTAATAAGGAACCTGATATGAAGGTTTATCAGCACAGTAAGGCATTTGGAGATTCCATAATCGCTAAATTCAATCCAACATTTTTAAGAAAAGCATCCTTGAAATCCTGCGAACTCTTTAAAACAGATTGGGATTCTATTGTAGTTTTACCCGCATATATAAATTATAGCAGCTTTAAAAAGGATTATAATTTTGAAAACATAACTTCGGTTAAAACTGGTTTAAACAGTACGATTTATCGTGATGACATCACTACTCTACTACTAGTTAAAAATAATAGAATAATTAGCTACGAACGCATCTTTGATATGCCTGTTGTTTTTAGTTCTCTGGTTGAACAGACAAATAGTCCCATCATTAGAAGAAATCCTTGCACAATATTATTCCTAAATAAAATTGTAACTAGAGGGGAAACCGAGTACCGCTTAAGCAGTCATTAGCCCTAGCTAATTTTGGGCTTCTGCACACCTAATTAAAAAGCCTTAACATATTAACACGAGTTAATGGGTTATTCTGCAGCTTCCTCCCCTTTTTCGCCGAGCTTAACAATATCTCCGCTTTGAAATAAAATGGCTTTAAGGGTAGTGCGCCATTCCGGCTTTTTTCGCAGCAGGAATTCCAAGTCCATGCCGAAGTGCTTGAATTCTTCTTTCTGAGCATTCGCCATAATAGCTTTAGCATCATGGTCTTTTTCAACGCTTATGCGCTGTTCGTACCAGTTTATTGCTTCAGCTTCTTCAATTAATGAAACAATCATCCGTGCAAACGTGCGTGTTTCATTGCTAAGTTCTTCGGGCGGTTCGTGATATTGGTCAAATCCCATTGAGATAAATTTTGCTAGCTTAATATGTTTTGGAGCCAATTTGTTTTAAGAATAAATATTTAGGCTGATTTTATATCTTACCTGAAATTTAATATTAGCATGAAATCCAAAACTTTCTGCATAGTGTTCATAGTTCTGGGTACTTTCTTCTACTCAAGCGCCAAACCTATCCGCCCACGGAAAATCAAAAAAATTCTTAGCCAGTCAGAAGTGTTGTCGAAATATTTTGCCGGTTTTGTTTTATACGATTTGAAAGACCGAAAAATGCTTGTTAAACAAAACGCTGATAAATATTTTACCCCAGCATCCAACACTAAACTTTATACTTTTTATGCCGGGCTTAAACTATTAAAAGATTCTGTGCCAGGACTGCAATACCGCATAAACGGCGATTCCCTTATCTTCTGGGGCACTGCAGACCCAACACTGCTGCACCCGGATTTCCCGACTCAACCAATCATAAAAAAATTAGAGGAAAGCGGCAAAAAGCTCTATTTTGTTAATGGCAGATATACTGGTGCATTTTATGGTTATGGCTGGCCTTACGGCGATTACAATGAATACTATCAGGTAGAAAAATCTGAACTGCCTTTATATGGAAACATCGTCAGGTTTTCATCAGTATCTGGCAAATTAAGGAGCGTTCCTGATGGAAACCTGCTTAATAAGATTGCTTCTGTTAAACCCGATGCGCTACTAAAAGGCTTTTCGGTACAACGTGAGCTCATGGATAACATTTTTCATGTTCCTAACTTAGCACCGCCAGCTAGCTATAGCCAAGAAGTTCCTTACAAGGTAACCCGAAATGTTACCAGCACGTTGCTTGCAGATAAGCTTGGCAATTTTGCCGGAGAAATTCCATACCAAGCTCCTATAAATTATAAAACATGGTACAGTTTTCCTAAAGATTCTGTTTTTAGGCACATGCTTTTGCCCAGCGATAATTTTATTGCCGAGCAGCTTCTGCTTACCTATGCTGCGGAAAATAATTTGCCAATGCGAACAGATACCTTAATCAATTATATTATTAAAAACCTGTTGCAGGGCTTGCCTGATAAACCGCAATGGGTTGATGGCTCTGGCCTATCCCGGCATGATTTGTTCACCCCACGCGATATGGTTAAAATTTGCGAGATGATCTACGACACGATCAATAATGAGGATAGGCTCTTCAATCTCCTCCCACAAGGTGGCAAAACAGGCACAATAAAAAACCTTTTCAAAAGCGAAGACAAGCCTTTTGTGTTTGCTAAAACCGGAAGCCTTTCTAATAATGTCAATCTCTCTGGCTACCTGATCACCAAATCTGGCAAGCGGCTGATCTTCTCTTTCATGAACAACAATTTTACCGCCCCAACTTCTGTTATTCGCCTGGAAATGGAGCGGATCTTAACACTTATCCATCAAAACAATTAAAAATTTCAGTTCATTGGTAGGATAATAATTTGCACGATAAACAATATTTAAGATGAGCTGATTATAAAAGCTCTTTAATCTTAAAATGAAGTTTTAATGAAGTTGAGCATTGTAGAAAAAACAATGTATTAACCACCAAGTTATACGTTTATATGAAAAAAATATTCCTATTTAAAGCTCCTTTTATTATTGCAATGCTTTTTACAGCTTTTCAGGAGTGCGCAGCTCAGGCAAAGCCATCTGGCGCAAAGGGATTTGATTATGATGTAAACCATCCCAAGAGAAAATGGAAATTGCCTACACCGCTATTAGAAATATCGGGAATAACATGGTTAGGGAATAACCATTTATTAGCGATAGAAGATCTTACAGCCAGTCTTTACACGCTTAATTTAGATGGCAAAAATATAGTTGAAAAAACAATGGCCTTTAAGAAAAACAATGGCCAAAAATTTGATTTAGAAGATATTACGGTAAAAGGGAATACTGCTTATGCATTATACAGCCACGGCACTGTCTATAAAATAGCCAACTGGAATTCTGGCAAGCCACAGATTGTGAAACTAAAAACCTTCCTGACCAAGGATAATAACACCGAGGGGATTTGCCTTGATCCTCTAACCAATAATTTGTTGCTGGCATGCAAAGACCAGTCGGGCGTTAATGATGATAAAAAATCTACCCGGTCTGTGTATGAGATGAACCCCCAAACAGGGAGCCTAAATTCAAGTCCTTATATGCTACTAGAAAAGAAAGACATAAAAAAATTAGTTGGCGAACAAGCTGATTTTCATCCATCTGCAATTGGTGTTCATCCTATTACCCATGATATTTATGTATTATCAAGCCGTGGCAGCAAATGCATCGCTGTTTATAGCCACCAAGGCAAGCTCAAATCTATCCAGCAAATAAATAGCTCTTTAATGCCACAGCCCGAAGGGTTATGTTTCTCTCCTGATGGCACTTTATATATTACTACTGAAGGCAAAAAAGGCAGCTCAGCTTATCTATTTGAAATAGCATATAAAAACTAAGCAAAATTCTCTCCATCCCCCCGGCGAAATATATCTTTATCCCCGGTGGGACCAATACAATTATATAAAAATGCCTTCGGCGGGCTATCTGTAAATAGCTGGTACTTAAGCCTGGTAACGCTTATCAACAGGAGCGGGACAATGGTTGTGCCGTTCATGACTATTTACTGCACCCAGCAATTAAACTTTTCCATTACACAAACCGGACTGATAATGTCCTTATTCGGGCTTGGAGCAATAGCCGGAATTTTTACAGGAGGCAAAATAACAGATAAGTTTGGTTTCTATTATCTACAGGTTGGCGCATTGCTTACTGGGGGCTTGTTCTATATTTTGTTAGGATATCAAAAAAGCTTTATTTCTTTGAGCATTTGCACATTTGTGCTAAGTTTTTGCAATGAATCCTTCAGGCCAGCAAACGCATCGGCCATATTAAGCTATAGCACAGCAGAGAATCGCACTCGCTCATATTCGCTCAACAGATTTGCCATTAATATGGGGTGGTCTGTAGGGGGCGCTTTAGGAGGATATTTAGCTTCAATTGATTATCGCCTACTATTTTGGGTTGATGGCTGTACCAATATTTTTGCCGCATTGCTGCTGCTTAAATTATTGCCCGTTGCAAAACCCACCCATAAAAATAAGCAAGCATCGCAACTGCCAAAACCTGTTTCTGCCTACCGGGATATACTTTACATCTGTTTTATTATATCAGTGGTATTATATGCAGTGCCCTTCTTTCAGATTTTTACCATGCAACCTGTCTTTTTTAAAACCCAATGGCATTTTAATGAACGCTTTATTGGTTTTTTAATGGCTTTGAATGGTATTGTGATAATCCTTTTTGAAATGGTGATCATCCATTATCTCGAAAAAAAGAGAACTCCCCTACATTACATTATTGCAGGTGTGCTCCTAACATGCCTTGGATTTATATTTTCTAATCTCCTGCAACCAAATACATTATCTGCCATTGTTATAGTAGTGTTTATTGCCTTTGGGGAAATACTTGCGCTCCCATTTATGAATTCATTCTGGATTGCAAGGACAAATGCTTTTAATCAAGGCGAGTACGCAGCGCTTTATAGCATGGCATGGTCTACAGCTCAAATACTTGCTCCAGCAATTGGGAGCATCATTATTTTAAACCATGGATATGAGCTGCTTTGGTGGATTTTAAGTGCCAGCTGCCTGATTGCAGCTTTTGGATTTGCACTGCTCTTAAATTCGAGCATACAAAACCACAAAAAAGGAATGGATTTGTTCTAAATTCTTGCACCATTCTTAGAAAAATCGCAAAAAAGAGTCCTATTGCACCATAATTGTTACTTCAAATACATTTTGCTTGCATAAGTATAATCCCCAATATGTTGCGAAATTTAAAATAACACTGCCTAAAACTGCCTATATTTTTAAAAATATAAAAAATAGACCGCTTTGTTATTAAATTTTTATAAAAATTAGATATTTATTATCAATTACTCAAACAATGATTACATTTGTTGCGTTAACATTTAAACAAAATAGAAATTATGAAAAAGTTATTATTATTAACAATGGTCACGATGTTTACAGTAGCTGTAAATGCAAGTGAAATTAAAAAAGTAGAGGATGTAAAAATTTCGAGCACTGCCAAGAAGCAGTTTGAAAGCGAATTCAAAAATGCACAAAATGTTTCATGGACTGTAAAAGGAGCTTATCAAAAAGCAAGTTTCTCAATTGAAAACAAAAGGACAACTGCATTTTACGATTTGAGTGGAGAGTTTATGGGAGCAACACAATTTGTAAATTACGAGGACCTTCCTATTGATGCCCGCAAACAAGTTGAAACTTCTTACAAAGGATATGTTGTAAACGATGTTGTTCAGGTAGTTTCAAGGCCTTTAGATAGCGATTTAAACGATGTTGGCACCTACTGGATTGGGCTTGTTAACGACAAAAAAGAAGTTTATCTAAAAATTGCATCTGCAATTGATGTACAGATAGTTAAGCAAACAGCTTTAGCAAAACAATAAAAACACCTCCGGCACATCTGATATATCCTCGTAAACATCCTTGCCGGACTATAATTGCAGCTAAGAGCTCAATTTCAAACTACCTTTAAATAGAGTTAGTCCTACTCTAAAAAAATCCATAAACATCCAGAAACCGCCTGGCACTCCCAGGCGGTTTATTTTTTTGAAATTTTTTCCCTGCTTTCTATAGCAGCTAATGAACAAAACAATTTTAGCCCTATAAGATTATACATTAGCATTATAATCGTAAATGGAAGCTAAGCAATTAACACAAAAATTTTTAACCCTTTTCGGGCAAGAACATCAACATGTATTTTTCTGCCCCGGACGGGTTAATTTAATAGGCGAACATATTGATTATAACGGTGGGCTAGTGATGCCCTGCGCCATAACGTTTGGCACTTACTTATATATCGCCCCCAATAAAAAAGGCATATTCCGTTTTAGAAGCGTAGATTTTGAAGATACCCTAGATATCGAAATTCGGGAATCCTATACTAAAAACAAAGAATTCTGGCACAATTACCCTCTCGCTGTAATCCACCATTTTATACAGGAAGGAAAAGATGTTGTGGGCATGGATTGTTTATATTATGGAAATGTGCCTATTGGTGCCGGTCTGTCATCCTCAGCATCACTAGAAATGGCAACTGCCTATGCACTGAACAAATTAGGCAATTGCGGCTTTACAAAGCTTGATTTAGTGAAATTATGCAAGCGGGTTGAAAACCAGTTTATTGGAGTTAATAGTGGCATAATGGATCAATTTGCTGTAACTTTTGGCCAAGCAAATAAAGCATTGAAATTAAATTGCGATACACTTGAATACAAGGCTGTTGACTGTAATCTGGGCGATTACCTTTTGGCCATTATAAATACCAACAAACAGCGAAAGCTGTCAGAATCAAAATATAATGAACGTGTTGAAGAATGTCAGTCGGCCTTAAAGTTTTTGCAAAAAGAGCTAACCATTAAAAATCTTTGTGACATCGATTCGGGCACATTAAATAAATACCAGCACCTCATAATCAATGCAATTGTTAAAAAACGGGCGGAACATGTTATTAACGAAAATGAACGGGTAAAAAAAGCTGCTGTAGAACTAGCCGGCAACAACTTGCCTAAATTTGGAGAATTGATGTATGCATCTCATAACTCCCTAAAAAACCTGTATGAAGTATCTGGTCTAGAACTCGATACTATTGTTGACTTCTGTTCTTCTCGACAAGATGTTGCCGGAGCCAGAATGACTGGTGCAGGTTTTGGCGGTTGCGCAATAGCCCTTGTTAAAAAAGATTCTTTTGAGGATTTTGAAAAAAAACTTATCCCATTTTACACCCAGATAATTGGCTATGCCCCATCAGTATACAGCTCACTTATTGGCGATGGGGTCAATGAGATTGATTTATAGCATAGAGTTGCTAAAGCCTCTATTTGTTTTTTCTGTTTTGGTATATCTTCAAACTTTCCAATATTCAACATTCTAATTTAATATCCCAAAATAGCTATGCGCAAACTAAAGCTCGACGAATTATCACGCCCTACTATTGAAGATTTTAAGCTTCAGGCAAAGCTTCCGGTAGTAATTATTTTAGATAACGTAAGGAGCATGAACAATGTAGGTTCTATTTTCCGCACCTGCGATGCTTTTGCAGTTGAACAAATTTATTTATGCGGAATCACGGGGCAGCCCCCGCATCGTGAAATTGAGAAAACTGCTTTGGGCGCTACCAAATCTGTCGCGTGGAAGCATGTGGCTGATATTGAAACCCTAATTATTGAACTTAAAGCCAAAAATTACCATATTGTTGGCATCGAGCAAGCACAAGGAAGCATTAAGCTGAACACATTTAGCCCATCATCAGATATGAAATATGCACTAATATTTGGCAATGAGGTTGATGGGGTTTCAGCTATAGCTATGGAACTAATAGATACTTGCCTAGAAATTCCCCAATTCGGCACTAAGCATTCGTTCAATATTGTCGTTTCGGCTGGTATAGTTTTGTGGGATTTTTTCACTAAATTGAATTCAAAATAAGGAAATGCATACCCTGCCAGAAGATTTTTAGGATAAACCGACCCAAGAATGTTTAGGCGGAGAATCTCTATATTAGAACATCAAAAGATTTAAAATGAAAAATCTGTTTATTTTCTATTGCGTGATCTTATTTCCCTTGCCTGCCATCTATCTCTTGATGCAAAAATCTGGTGATATAGGAGTTATTTATCTCTTATTATATTTCTTACTATTTCGCCCTTTAGTTGATGGCTATCGGCTATTTTCGAAAGGAGTGATACAGAAAAAAGATTTTTGGATGATGTTCGTAGGCTACGGACACATCAAATACTTCACAGAACTTTACTTAAAAGTGAAATAAAAAATCCCACTGAGGCCAACTCAGCAGGATTCACATTATAACGAGGTATAGTAGTTAATTTCTATGCAAACATCCCTACTGCATCTTTGCTGGCTAACTCTGTAGAGCCAATCAAAAATTCATCAACTTTACGTGCAGCTTCACGGCCTTCGGATATAGCCCAAACAACCAGCGATTGTCCGCGGCGCACATCGCCTGCGGCAAAAACTTTATTGATATTGGTTTGATAATCGCCTTCTTTAGCTTTAATGTTTCCTCGCTCATCAACCTCTACGCCCATATTTTTTAATAAGCCTTCAAATTGAGGATGTACAAAGCCCATTGCAAGGAAAACCCGCTGGCATTCAATTTCACGCTCAGAGCCTTCAACCTCTAAAAATTTTATAGGGCGGCCTAAAAAATCCTTTTCCCAGCTAACATCTGTAACCAGCAAAGCACGAAGGTTTCCATTTTCATCGGCCAAAAATTCTTTTGTATTTATTCCCCAAAAACGTTCGCAGCCTTCCTCGTGCGAACTTGTAGTTTTAAGCACCATTGGGTAGGTTGGCCAGGGCATATTTTCAGTACGGTCTTTCGGCGGCTGAAACATAACTTCAAACTGTTTGACAGATTTTGCTCCCTGTCGGTTAGATGTGCCCACGCAATCAGAACCGGTATCGCCACCGCCAATTACTACAATATCTTTTCCGGTAGCCCAAATATGGTCTTCATCAAACTCAATATCGCTAACCCGTTTATTTTGTTGTTTTAAAAATTCCATGGCAAAATAAACGCCATTTAATTCCCTTCCGGGAATATTCAGATTACGGGGAATTGTTGAGCCGCAGGCAAGTACAATAGCATCAAAGCTGCGGCTAAGCT
>JAYVNR010000142.1:0-15756 GCA_043758305.1 Pedobacter sp.
ATTCTGGAGCCATCCGGTAGTCATCAAAACTATAAATTGTGTGTAAGTAAGCCCATGTTTAGCCAGCTCTTTATTGATTTCTCGCTGCCAGCACATTGAACTTTGCCACAACAAAAAACCAACAGATCCATGGGGGATTTCGTAAGGGAAACTTAGTTTAGCAGTGTTTGGTTGGTCCATGTTGTTCGGTAATTAAAAACTGGTTAAATATGGGCAATTTATTGTTATAGGATAAATTTTTTATTAATTGTTTTAAAAGTAGTGCAATAAGAGACATATCTGCTGCTCAATTTATAAGCATTCTAAATTCGGCTGTTTTACAAAGAGGTGACAGATGCGCTATGGCAGATAATTACTTTTGTTTCGGTTTAAATCACTACAGGGGCAAATTTTGAAATATCTAAAAGTTATAGCGTTTACCCACAAGCAAATTGAACTTAAGGAATTAGGGAAGTTTGTGATCTGCAATGAAACGCTTGAAAGCAAGCTTAACAAGCTTAAAGAAAAATTTGATATTCCAGAAATATTCTACATTGGCACATGCAACCGGGTAGAATTTATATTCTATACAGCGCAAGAACTTACCCAGCCTTTCGTGCACAGCTTTATCCAAACCCTGGATTTTTGCCTGTCTGAAAAGAACCTTGAAGAAGTTTCTGCCATGGCTTCGCTGTATGAAGATGTAGAGGCTCTTAATCATTTGCTTCGCATTTCATGTTCATTAGAAAGTTTGATCGTAGGCGAAAAGGAAATACTTTCGCAAGTGCGAAAAGCTTATGATTGTTGCCGTGAAGCCGGCTTAACAGGCGATTATCTCAGGCTTATAATGAGCCAGGTAGTTAAAACTGCAAAAGAGGTTTTTACTAATACCAACATTTCCCGCAAACCAATATCAGTAGTTTCATTGGCTTACAGAAAGCTTCGTGATTTAAAAATGTGCGCAAATGCCCGTATCCTGATAATAGGCGCAGGCGAAACCAACCAAAATCTTTCCAAGTATCTTAAGAAGCACAAGTATTCTAATTTTGCCATTTTTAACCGTACTTTTTCAAAAGCAGAAAGCATGGCTCTGGAATTAGGTGGAAAAGCTTTCAGCCTGGATGAACTAAAAAATTATTCGAAAGGCTTTGATGTAATAATTACCTGTACCAGTGCCACAGAGCCAATTATAACCAATGATATTTATCAGTCTTTGTTGAACGGAGATGTAGAAAAAAAGATTATTGTTGACCTTGCCATTCCTAATGATACCTGCAGGCAGGTTGTTGAAAATAATCCTATACATTTTATCGAAGTAAATAGCCTTCAGGAAATTGCCAATCAAAACATTCAGGAGCGGTATCAGGAACTTGTTCACGCAGAGCGGATAATTGAACAGAACATACAGGAGTTTAAGCCTATGCTGCGCCAGCGCCGGGTAGAACTTGCTATGCGTGAAGTGCCCGAAAAAATCAAAGAAATCAAAAAGACAGCTTTAAGCTCAGTTTTTGCAAACGAGCTTGAATGCATGGATCCCGGTTCCCGCGAGGTTCTTGAAAAAGTTATCAGCTACATGGAAAAAAAATACATCAGCGTTCCCATGGTAATGGCTAAAGAAATCTTGGTAAACAACTGTTAACTTATTCCCAAATTATGGTTAGTATATTTAACGCCTTGATTAACTTTACGGCTGTAATCTTTATTTGTGGATAGGAAAATAATTATAGGCACCCGTGGCAGCGACCTTGCATTATGGCAAGCTAATTATGTCAAAGACAGGCTGTTGGAAAGCGGCATTGAGGCTGAGATAAAAATTATTAAAACACAGGGCGACAGTATTTTAAATCTGCGACTGGATAAATTAGAAGGCAAGGGTTTTTTTACTAAAGAACTTGAGGAAGAACTGCTAAGCAGCAAAATAGACTTAGCAGTCCATTCGCACAAAGACCTCCCAACACAAGCTCCCCCAGGATTGATAATCGCGGCGGTATCTTCAAGGGAAGACCCATCAGATGTGCTATTGATATTAAAAGATTGTGCAGACATTCGCCAAAAGCTATCAATTAAGTTTGGCGGTACGGTTGGCACTTCTTCAAATCGCCGGAAGGCACAACTGCTTGCTTTGCGCCCCGATCTGGAGATAGAAGACCTGCGTGGCAATGTGCCAACCCGCATAGAAAAGCTCCGTAACGAAGATTACGATGCTATTATGGTAGCAAAAGCCGGAGTAGAACGCCTGGGAATTGATTTAAGCGAGTTTTTTGTAAAAACTATAGAGCCAATGGAATTTATCCCGGCTCCGGCACAGGGTGTTTTGGCAATACAGATCCGTGAAAACGACACTTTTCTTTTTGAAAAACTACAATCTATAAATGATAAACATGCAGCAGAAGAAATTGCGGTAGAGCGCAAAGTCCTGAATTTATTTGAAGGTGGCTGCCACATGCCACTTGGTTGTTATTGCCGAAATGACGAAGGAAACTTCCAGGTATGGACATCAAAAGCTGCCGATGCAGAATCATTTCCAGACAGGTTATATATTGAATCCGAAACTATTGAAGGCCTTGCCGAAAAAATTGTAGCAAAGTTCTCACCGGAAAGGAAATTCCCGCAGCATGTTTTTATAAGCAGAAAACTTGCCGATAGCAGCTATTTGAAGAAATTTTTAAATAAGCGAGATATTTCCATAGATGCACGTTCTTTGATCCGTACTGTGCCAAGCATACATAAGCTTGATCCGTATATCCTGAAAAATATTGACTGGGTGTTTTTCAGCAGTAAAAATGCTATAGAACATTTATTTGCCTTAGAACCACATTTTACCAAACGCACAAAATTTGGTGTATTGGGTCGTGGTTCGGAAGAAATGCTCCGGCATTTTGGCATTGTGCCCCATTTTAGCGGGGAGCAGGAAGGAATAGATACCTCTGATATTGCAGAGAAATTTGCTGAGGCTGCCAATGATTCTATGGTTTTATTTCCCGGAGCTAAGGACTCTCTGCGCACGGTACAAAAAGCAATGTCGCCCGGTACCAGAATTATTGACCTGCCCATTTACGAGACAGTTTTTGAAGATAACATAGAACCTTCGTATGCCGATGTTCTGATTTTTACCAGCCCATCTAATGTTGATGCGTACTTTGCAGACAATCTTTTGCAGCCCGGCCAGAAAGTGGTGTGTATAGGCAATTCTACAGGCAGCCGTTTTGACGAGATGGGAGTGAGTTACGCACTTCCTTATTCGCCTGATGAAATTGGTTTGGCAGAAGCCGTATTTGGATTAGACTTTTACTAATGTTAAACCGCCCCAGAAGATTAAGAAAAACGCCGCTTGTGCGTGAAATGGTTGCCGAAACCCGGTTAACAAAGGATATGTTCATCTATCCGCATTTCGTTGTGCCAGGCACTGGCGTTAGCAAGCCCATAGCTGCCATGCCTGGTGTAAGCCATTTTTCTATAGATACGCTAAAATCAGAGGTAGAAAGCGGGCTAAAATTGGGGCTTAATAAAATTATGCTCTTTGGCGTTGGCGAGGAAAAGAGCGAAGATGGGCATACCGCTTATGCTGATAACTCATTGGTGGCAACTGCTGTTAAAGAGCTAAAAAGTGCATTCGGAGACGACTTGTTTGTAGTCACGGATGTTTGTGTTTGCTCGTACACAACTCACGGGCATTGCGGAATTTTAAAAAACGGTTACGTTCAAAACGATGAAACGGTTGATTTGATAGCTAAAATGGCTCTTTCGCACGCACGTGCCGGTGCAGATATGCTCGCCCCATCGGATATGATGGACGGCAGGATAGCAGCGATACGTGAAACGCTGGACAATAACGACTTGGAGAACACGGCAATCATGTCGCATGCCACCAAGTTTGCTTCATCGTATTACGGTCCTTTTCGGGAAGCTGCAGATTGCGCCCCCGGCAAAGGCGACCGCAAATCGTACCAAATGGATTTCCGCAACCCAACCGAAGCAATAAAAGAAGCGTTGCTAGATGTGGAACAAGGCGCTGATGTGCTAATGGTAAAGCCGGGCCTGGCATACCTTGATATTATCAGCAAACTAAAGCAAAATACCCATGCGCCTATTGCTGTTTACAATGTGTCCGGCGAGTATTCTATGGTTAAAGCTGCCGCAGAAAAAGGTTGGATAGACGAACAAAAAGTGGTGATGGAAACCATTTTTGCATTTGCCAGGGCAGGCGCTAGTATTATTACCACGTACCATATAAAAGATATATTGACTAATAATTGGATGTAGGGCTTAATTCAAAAGTGAAAATTCAAAAAATGGCTACAGCATAGGTCCTCTTATAAATAGACATCCATTTACCGCTACGCCGGTTTTAACTTTTTAATTTAGTTCTTTTGACTTTACTACATGCTTGACTCTCTTAAAAAAATGTTTTCCGGTTCTGAAGAAGAAACTTTGCCTGCATCGTTAAGCAGCAAGCCAGATATTTCGCGTGAAAAATCTGCCGAGTTGTATGCGAAAGCAAAAAACTATTTCCCGGGCGGTGTGAACTCCCCGGTAAGGGCATTTAAATCTGTTTACGGTACGCCATTGTTTATAGAAAAAGGCGATGGCTGTTTTTTGTGGGATGCAGACGGCAACCAGTTCATAGATTTTTGCTGCTCCTGGGGGCCGTTGATTTTGGGGCATAACAATCCTAAAATAAAAGAGAAAGTTATTCAGGTGATGCAGAATGGCATGAGCTTTGGCGCACCTACGGCTTTAGAAAATGAACTGGCAGAGCTTATCCTCAAGAACAATTCGCTGATTGAAAAAATACGTTTTGTAAGTTCTGGCACTGAGGCGGTTATGTCGGCTATACGCTTGGCAAGAGGCTATACTAAACGCGATAAAATCCTGAAATTTGAAGGCTGCTACCATGGGCATGTGGATGCTTTGTTGGTAAAGGCAGGCTCCGGCTTGGTAACGTTTGGCGAAACTTCTTCAGCAGGGGTGCCAAAATCTTTTGCAGATGAAACAATTGTCGTTTCCTTAAATGATAAGGAATCTGTAGAACAGGCTTTTGTTCAGTTCAAAGACCAGATTGCCGCAATAATTATAGAAGGCGTTCCTGCCAATAACGGGCTGCTGATACAGGATAAAGAGTACGTTCAGTTCTTGCGGGATATCACTACTCAAAATGGCTCGTTATTGATTTTTGACGAAGTGATAACTGGCTTCCGATTAGGATTTGAAGGCGCAGCAAAGCATTACGATGTGAAGCCAGACATATTTACTTACGGAAAAATTATTGGTGGCGGGATGCCGGTTGGGGCTTATGGCGCATCGGCAGAGATTATGGGCAGCATTTCGCCGGAAGGCCCGGTCTATCAGGCTGGCACTTTATCAGGCAATCCGGTAGCAATGGCGGCAGGCATTGCCCAGCTCACAGAGCTTTTGCGCTCGGGTTTTTATAAAGATTTGAATAATAAAGCGCAGGAGTTTGCTGATTCTATTCAGCGCTTTGCATCTTCACGGAGCTATAAATTCAAGGTGTTTACAATTGGCTCTATTTTCTGGTTTGCCTTTACGGATAAAGACATTAAAAAAGCTGAAGATATTGATGCTGACAGCATGGAGAAATTCAAGGTTATGCATCGTGAGTTGCTAAACCGGGGCATATATTTGGGGCCTTCGGGTTACGAAGTTGGATTTGTTTCGGCTGCCCACACAAAAACTGACCTGGAAAAAGCAAAGCGGGCAATTTTTGAAAGTCTGGACATTGTGTTTAAAAAGTAGGATGAAAAAATCTATAGTCATCTTCTATTTTCTGATTATGTATGCACTGGCAGAGCTGGTGTGGTGGGGATACCTGCTCATCAAAATCCAGCCACAGAAAAAAAGCATGATCGTTAGCGAGGGGCTTGTTTTTATTTTGATCTTTTTGATTGGTGCCTATTATCTGCACCGGGCTTTGCGCAAGGAAGACAAGCTGCACGAACAGCAAAGAAACTTTTTGCTGTCAGTAACCCACGAGCTTAAATCGCCTCTGGCATCCATAAAGCTGTATCTGGAGACTATTTTAAAAAGAAACCTAGACAAAGAACAATCAAAAGGCTTTCTGAGAAACTCATTAAAAGATATTGAGCGTCTGGACGATCTGGTGGAAAATATGCTTATAGCCACCAAAATTGAAAACAAATCATACTCTTTCCCGAAAGAAAATTTTAACTTTTCTGAACTGGTAGAAAAAATATGCGAGCGCTTGCAGGGAAATATTTGTAATACCCAAAGCATAAATACTCAAATTGAACCTGGAGTAGATTTGATTGGCGATAAGTTTGCTCTGGCATCTGTAGTTACAAACCTGATAGAAAATGCGGTAAAATACTCTCCCCAATGCAAAGAAATAGGGGTAAAGCTAACTCACAGCAACACATCTGTAACACTGGAAGTTGCCGATACAGGAATAGGCATTAGCGATGAGGAAAAACTTCGCATATTTGACAAGTTTTATCGGGTGGGGAGCGAAGATACTCGTAAGACAAAAGGTACTGGATTAGGCTTGTACATTGTGCAGCAGGTGTTGAATAAGCACCATGCGGATATCAAAGTAAGGAACAATCAGCCTGCAGGAAGTATTTTTGAAGTAACATTTAACAACTCATAATGCCCAGACAACGCATTTTATTGGTAGAGGACGAAGACCACTTGCTGGAAGCAATTAAGCTTAACCTCGAACTTGAAGGCTACAAAGTTTCTACCGCTACTGACGGCAAGAAAGCCCTGAAAATTTTTAAAGAAGAGCGGTTCAACCTTATCATATTGGATGTGATGCTGCCTGAAATAGACGGATTTCAGGTTGCAGAAACCATTCGTTTAGAAAATTCGGAAGTGCCGATCATGTTCCTTACCGCTAAGAATACCAGCGAAGACCGGGTGACCGGTTTGAAAAAAGGCGCTGATGATTATTTGGTAAAGCCATTTAATCTGGAGGAACTGATACTCCGTGTGGCTATTTTGGTAAAGCGCAGCCTTAAGGGCGATGATTTGAAAGAGCTCAACTCTTATAAAATTGGCGATAAAACTATCTACTTTAACTCTTTTGAGCTGAAGCACGATAACGGTAATATCACTCCGCTCACCAAAAAAGAAACCATGTTGCTAAAGCTGTTGATAGAACGCCGCAACGAAGCCGTTTCGCGTGAGCAGATTCTAGAAACGGTTTGGAATTACGATGTGTACCCCTCTACCCGTACCATCGATAATTTCATCCTTACATTCCGCAAGTACTTTG
Source organism: Pedobacter sp. (assembly GCA_043758305.1). Classification (GTDB taxonomy): domain Bacteria; phylum Bacteroidota; class Bacteroidia; order Sphingobacteriales; family Sphingobacteriaceae; genus JAQSWM01. The sequence goes on from JAYVNR010000142.1 coordinate 7,232, forward strand.
AACCCGACCAAAAAAATCCAGTTTATTTTCATTCAATAAGAGGTGTGGGCTATAAATTTACCGACAATAACTAATCGGTAATGCTCACCCGAAAAGTCCGTTTCCCAATTATCGCGGTAGCGGTTGCGCTGTTGATATGGTCATTGCTTACTGTACAATACCAAGTTACAGGTATAGCGGCTGTAAGCATTTTCATGTTGGTTTGGAGCTATTTCAAACAAGGGACGGTGGTTTTGGCAGCCAGGGCTTATCACAACAAAGATTACCAAAAGGCTGAAGAACTGCTTAGCGAAATTGAAAATCCAGACAGGTTAAGCCGTATCAGGCATGGCTATTATGAGTTTATCTACGGCAATATAGAGTTGCAGCGAAATGGTTTTGAAGCCGCCGAATATCATTTTCAGATTGCAAGCAAATTCCCGCTCAGGAATCAGAACGACAAGGGGTTGATATTGGTGCAGCTTGCAAATCTATGCCTTCGTAAGAAAGATTTCGAACGTACAAAAGCCTACATAGAAAAGGCAAAAGAGCTTGATATCAGCGCTCGGGTAAAGAGTATCATTAACAAAATAGAACAAGAAATACCGCAAATAACGTGAACCAGCAAATACAAGATTCTTTATTTATACGGGCAGCATTTTCGAAGCCAACTGAGCGCCCGCCAGTTTGGATGATGCGCCAGGCAGGACGTTTTATGAAAGAATATTGGGAGATTAAGAATAAATATTCTTTCCTGGAAATGTGCAAAACGCCAGAGCTTGCCGCAGATGTTACTATGTTGCCTGTAGATTTGCTTGGGATAGATGCGGCAATTTTATTTTCGGATATTTTGGTTACCCCCGAGGCAATGGGCGGCGATTTGAGCTTTACAAACGGCATTGGTCCGCGGTTTTCAAATCCCGTGAGGACACAGGTCGACGTAGATGCTTTAGAAACTGATGTTTCTCACAAACTGCAATATGTAGCGGATGCTATCAAAGTAATCCAGCAACGGCTGAATAGCAAAATCCCTTTGATTGGATTTGCTGGTGCACCATTCACAGTTATGAGCTATTTGGTTGAAGGAGGTTCGTCTAAAGATTTTAAGCTCACCAAATTGATGTTGCACAATCAGCCCGAGCTTGCGCACCAGTTGCTTTCTAAAATTGCAAAAGTAACTGTAGATTATTTGAACCTGCAAATTGAAGCTGGCGTAAATGCTGTCCAGATTTTTGATAGTTGGGCTCAGGCTTTAAGCTGGGATGATTACAAAGAGTTTTCCCACAATTACATCACAGATATTATAAACAAGTTGAACAGAAAGGATATTCCGGTAATTTCCTTTTGCAAAGGAAGCTCTGTTTTTGCCCCGCTGATGGCGGAGGCAAAGCCCGACGTAATTTCTATTGACTGGAACGTTGATTTGCTTGATATAAAAAAGCGTTTGCCGCAGGGCATCGCTGTTCAGGGCAACCTGGACCCGCATATTTTGTACGCAGATAAGAAGGTTATAAAAGAGCGTATCCACAAACTATTTGAAAGAATGCGTGGCGAAGATGGCTTTATCTTCAATCTGGGGCATGGCATTATGCCCGATATTCCGTTCGATAATGTAAAGTATGCGGTAGAGCTGATAAAGGAGTTTAGGTATTAATCTCTAAATGGAATACTACCTCTACATAAAATCCATTCACATCATCTTCGTAGTCAGTTGGATGGCGGGGCTTTTTTACGGCGTGCGCCTGTTCATTTACCACACAGAAGCTAATGATAAGCCCGAGCCCGATCGTGCAATTCTAACAAACCAGTTCGCCATTATAGAAAAAAGGCTGTGGTACATCATTTCCACACCAGCTATGATATTAACTGTGCTTTCAGGCTTATATATGATGATCGATATGCATTGGTACAATCAGCCCTGGATGATGGTGAAATTGGGCTTTGTTGCTGGCCTGCTTGTTTATCATTTCATTTGCCAGAACGTTATGAACCAATTAGCTGCTGGAATTTATAAATGGGGCTCTACACAGCTCCGTATCTGGAATGAAGTGGCTACCATTCTTTTAGTTGGGATAGTTTTTACCGTTGTGCTCAAAAGCGCTGTAAACTGGATTTATGGGATGATAGGGCTGATCCTTTTTTCGGTGATGATTATGTCGGCAGTTAAGATTTATAAGGGTTATCGAAATAAACAGTAACTATTTACAAGCTTTTAATCCCATAGGGCTCAGCATCGTCTTCAAATATGTTATTGGGCAATGGTACAGCTTTTAGATTGATGTATTTACTTATCATCCCAAAATCCCGGTCATTATGCAATAGCTGTATGTCGTGATTGATAGCATAGCAAGCAATCAGGCAATCATTGGGCTTACGTATAGTTACACCTGCTTTTCGCAGTTCCCGATAAAGCACAGCTGCTTGTATTGCTATATCAACTCCGCTGTTTGCAGGTAAATGCAAAAGATTTAAAAAGAAGTTTTTAAGCTTTTTAAATTGAGCGTCGTTAGAAGCGCCCTGAAGCACTTCTTGAATAACAGTTGGGCATGTTGCAATCAAAGATATATCAAGGTTGGATTTTAAATACATGCTTCCGGGGGAATCCACTCCCTTAAAGAAGTCGATCCAAACGGAGGTATCAACAAGTATGGTTTTCATACTAATCAAAAAATTCTATTTTCCCCCACATATCGATAGCCTTTTTCTGATTTTCCAAACGGATAAATAATTCTAAAGCCTTCTCAACCACAGCCTTTTTTGTTTTAATATTGCTTAGCTGTTGAGCTTTCGCGATTAGCTTATCGTCAATTTCAATATTAGTTCTCATTTTACACATATATTTGCACAAAGGTACACATTCTTCAAATAAGTTTACTCTGAATGAAAAAAATTCTTCTTTTTTCTCTTTTATTCTTCTGTCTTTCAGCGTATTCTCAAATAAGGAACGATAGCCTTGAATACCGTATTCGCCCGGATAGCTCCCGCACGGGCGAGCTGCACTTCAGCATAAATAACTTCAACTATCTGCGCAATTATGAGTTTTACAATAAATTTCAGGATGGCTATACCCTTTACGGCACACAGCTAGAGCCCCAACTGGTGTATTATGCACATCCCAAACTTGTTTTAATGGCAGGCGTACACCTGCGAAAAGATTTTGGAGGGAAAGGGATTTATAAAACCTACCCGCTATTCAGCATTAAATATCAAAAAAACAGCACAGCCTTGATAAACGGGGCTTTGGAAGGGAACACACAGCATCGTTTTATTGAACCGATATATGATTTTGAAAAGAAAATAACAGAACCCATTGAGTATGGTACGCAAGTGGTCATAAACAAGCCTTTGTTTTTTTTCGATTCCTTTATCAACTGGAAGAGGATGATTTATAAGCCATCGCCTGAGCAGGAGCAAATTGTAGCTGGCTTATCCTCTGATATAACAATTGTGCAAACCCCAATTCTTCGCATATCTATTCCGGTCCAGGCAACTGTATTTCATCAAGGCGGGCAAATAGATGTGGTTGACAAACCTTTGCAAACGCTTCTTAGCACCGCTCTTGGCTTTAGAATTGCTTATAATTTGCCCGGCTTTATTTCTGTTATTCATGCTGATAATTATTTTGTAACACACCGGGAGGCTTCTCCTACAAAAATGCTATCCTATCCGCATGGGCAGGGAATTTACCTCAACGCTGGCATGGATTCAAAATATGGATCGCTGAGCACCAGTTACTGGAACGCCAGCAAATTTATTGCAGTAAACGGAATGCCGATATTTCAGTCGGTATCACAACAAATTGATTATCCTGGTTATGCTGAAAAAAATAGAGAACTGTTATTCATTCGGTATGCATACCAGAAAGAACTGGTGCCGCATTTCTTTTTAGATTTTAGAGTAGAGCCCGTGCTCGACCTCGGCCTTCCCACCAAGAAATTTGAGTTGTACCATTCTTTTTTCCTCAATTATAAGCAGCAATTCAGGCTCATAAAGGCTAAAAGCCATAATTGACGCAGCTTTAAATTTTTTTATCTGCTTGCAACCATTTTATGCAATGCTGCATCATGTTATAAATGTATTTGAATTTGGAACATAAGTTTACTTTAAATGATTTGCTTGAGGGATGTAAACGTGGCGATCGGAAAGCACAGGAGCTTTTATATAATACGCTTGCTTCACGTATGCTTGGAGTATGCATGCGATATGCAAAAGATACTTTTGAAGCTGAAGATATGCTGCAAATGGGTTTCGTAAAAGTATTCAGGAAGGTTAGCGAATTTAGGAGCGATGGGTCTTTTGAAGGATGGATCAGGAGGATAATGGTAAATACAGCTATTGAAACTTATCGTAAAAATAAGCGCATGCTTAAAGTAGTAGACATTGATGAAGTTTATGATGCGCCGCAAAGCACATTTGATATGAGCGGGCTAGAAGCGAAAGATTTGTTGAAGCTGATAAGCCAGTTATCTACGGGCTACAAATTAGTGTTCAATATGTATGTAATTGAAGGCTATTCTCACAAGGAAATTGCAGAGGAATTGGGCATAAGCGAAGGAGCATCTAAATCGCAATTGTCTAGAGCAAGAGGGATATTAAAAGAAAAAATATTAAAAATGGAGGGCACAGAATATGCAACCAATGTCGGATAGAGAATTAGATAAGCTGTTTCAGGAGAAATTCGGGCAATTTGAGGCACAGCCTTCCAAAGGCCTTTGGGCTAAGATTGATGCAGAAACAAGTGCGCCAAAAAATACTAAGAACAGTTTCCCCATTTTGTGGATGGCAGCAGCCAGTGTTATAGTAATTTTGGCAGCAGGGCTTTATTTTATGCAGCCAGTTGACACGATACAGCTTCGCCCAAAAGCGCCTGATCTAGCGGCTCAACATACGCTTCAATCTAAAAGCGAAGTGGCGACCGAGAAAGGTGAAGAAAATATTTCAAAGAGCAAGGAAAGGTTTGGTGGGATAGCGAGAGCTTCTAACGAGCATGTTGAAAAGAGAGCTGCCATACAGCCATTTAAATTAAAAAAAACCTCTCAAAACCCTGTTAACCCGGCAATAATTGAGGATAAAATCTTGAAAACATCTTTAGTGCCTATCGATAAAAAGCCTCAGCCGGAAGCTGTAGATAACTTCCCGAATATGGCTATAAGTTCTGCCGAGGGAGATAAAACACAAAAATCTATGGACATAGCTGCTGCGCATCCTATTGAGAGTGCAAGCGGCCCTATCGAGAGAACGATGCCAAAAGGCAAAATAAAGTCGCTGGGCGATTTGGTGAACCGTGTAATTGCAACTGTTGACCACAGAGAAGATAAACTAATACAATTTACAGATAACGATGAGGGCACGGAGATATCCGGAATCAACCTGGGCCTTCTCAAATTAAAACACAATCACACTAATAAATAAGATCATGAAACGAGCACTTTTAATCATTATAGCAGCTTCTTTAATATCCGGAGCTTACGCACAGAAAACTACCACTACGGTAACAATTGAAACAAAAAGAGACTCGGCAAAAACCGATACAGCCAAAAAGAAAAGATCATTTGAATTCAGTTTAGGAAAAAAGGATTCTGTAGAAAAAATGTCCAAACGGCCTGGCGCTTCATTTGAATTTACATTTTCAAGGTTTGATATTGGCTTTTCTAAATTGGTAGACAATGGCAGCTTTACTTTAAGCCCCGGCAATCAGTTCCTGGAATATAAAGCCAGCAAAACCAGCAATCTCGGTTTTGATATCCTTCAATTGGGTTATCGGTTTAACAGTTATTTTAAAATCTATCTGGCTGGGGGTTTTGACTGGACACACATCAGGCTACAAAAAAATATTACCATACTTCAGGATCAGCCCAGTTTAAGCTACAAAGCTGATAATGTTGAATATGAAAAAAACCGCTTTTCATCAAGTTACCTTCGTATACCGCTGGCATTTGAGATCCGCTCTAAAGATGATAAAAACGGAAAAAAGTTCCATCTTGTTGCAGGTCCAGAGATTGGGTTCCTGCTAAATGGAAAAGTTAAACAGGAGAGCAGCGAGAAGGGCAAACAGAAATTTAAAGATGACTATCATTTCACCCAAATGCGTTATGGAGCTTATGCCCGGCTTGGGTATGGTGGCGCAGGGCTTTACGTTAAACAATACTTTAATGATATGTTTGAAAACAGCCCAACGCAATTAGGGCTCAAAAACATGTCTTTTGGAATAATGCTCGGCTTCTAAAAACCACAATTACTAAATAAAGGCCCCGCAATTACGGGGCTTTTTGCTTTTTTGCTTATCTCCTTTCCTATATTTGGCTTATGCCAGATGCGCCAATTATTGAACTGCTTGAGGTTAACAAGCAATACCCAACAGATTTTTTTGCTGGAGTACAGAATATTAGTTTCACCATAGCAAAGGGCGAAATTGTGGCAATAGTAGGAGAGAGCGGAAGCGGGAAAAGCACTTTGTTAAAGCTGATCTATGGGTTATTAAGCCCGGATTCGGGCAAGATTTTATTTAAGGGCAAAGGTATTTTAGGCCCTGATGAAAAACTGATACCAGGCCATGATGCAATGCGCATGATCGCACAGGACTTCAACCTGAACACCTATGCAAAAGTCTATGACAATATTGCGGGGGCGCTAACTAACGACAATCTCCAGTCGAAAAAAGATAAAACGCTCCGCGTAATGGAGTTTTTAAAAATTAATAAACTTGCTGATAAACGGGTTGTAGATTTAAGCGGGGGCGAACAACAGCGTGTTGCTATTGCAAGATCTGTAGTTTTAGAACCCGAAGTGTTATTGATGGACGAGCCTTTTAGCCAGGTAGATGCTCTGCTTAAAACTCAGTTAAGGGATGATGTGAGGCGCTTATCGCGGGAACTCGGCATATCAATAGTCCTTGTCTCGCACGATCCTGCCGATGGGCTGTCTTTAGCCGATGAACTGATTATCCTTCGCAATGGCCAGCTTATGGAAAAAGGCGCACCAGAAAAAATATATAGTTTCCCTGCCCATCTTTATACCGCTCAACTATTGGCAAATTGCCAGGTAATAAGCGCCGAACAAGGGAAAAAAATAGGCATAAAAACCAAAAAGAAAAACCTTGCTATATATCCCGAATGGGTTAGGAGCGCTAGCAGGTGGGGCGGAAAATCTTTTACGGTAGTGGAAAGCTATTTTAAAGGTTTTTATGAAGAATTGCTCATAGAGCGCAATGGCGTGCAGTTAAGAGCTTTGAATGTTAATTCGGAGCAGTATAAAAAAGGCGAAAAAGTTACCGTATTCATAAGCCGATGGATGGAATTTGATTAATCTTCGCCTGCTAGTTTCCCTTCTTTCTTGTACTTGTTCCTGATAAGCCTGATGATAAGTGCAATTGGAAAAACCCAGAATACGGCTAATTCTTTATTTTCATTGGGCTCCAGAAGGGAGTATGTTATAGAGTATAAAATTATAGCTGCTACAAAAAGAGCTACTGTTATTTTCATGAGCTTTAGCTCGGTAATTGCTTTTCCCACAGGTTTCTCGTTGCGTAGCCCGGATTTTTGTATCAAAATGTAGTGTTGCAGCGCCACTTGTGCAATCAGGCATAAAACAACAATTGTCAGATAAATAAGGAAGGGTATATTTAAGCCAACCGGCCTGGAAATTACTGATGCGCCAAAAGGAAAAAGCCCAATGCAAAAAAGCAAAAAAAGATTTCTGATAACCAAGCCCCCATCGTAGGTTTTAAGGTAGCTGAATAATTTTAGGTGCCGGTACCATATCATCCCGATAAAGAAGAAGCTGATAACATACGCCAGAATGGTAGGCAAAATATGCAACAGGCTGTGAAAATATTCATCCTGGCTGGGCCGTTTTGCAAACTCGGGCATATGTATCTCTATTGCCATCAGCGTAATTACGATTGCGAAAACGGCATCGCTGAAAAGGATCATCCGCTCTAACTGGAACTCCTTTTTTATGTCGCTTTCAAATTCCTTGAGATTCTTTTCCATGGTCTGTTAAAATAGTCAAACAATTGGGAAAAGCATAAAAGAAAAAACCGTTATCTGGTTCAAAAACGGTTCGTACTATAAGTCATCCGATAATTTAAAATCATCGGATGGTTCGAAGTTCTTAAATATTCTTCACCAGCCAATCACCAACTTCGCTTGTGGTATATGCTTTGTTTTTCCCCGAAAGGTCTTCTGTAACAATGCCCTCAGCTAATGATTTGTTAACTACAGTACGTATCAATTCTGCCTCCTCTTTTAGCCCAAACGCATCTTCAAACATCATGGCAGCCGACAGAACTGTAGCCAATGGGTTTGCAATATTTTTGCCCGCCGCCTGCGGATAAGAACCGTGTATAGGTTCAAATAATGAAGTGTGAATACCGATGGATGCAGATGGCATCAATCCCATCGATCCTGAAATCACAGAAGCTTCATCAGTTAAAATATCCCCGAACAGATTCTCTGTAATCAGCACATCGTATGAATTTGGCCATTGCACCAGGCGCATGGCTACGGCATCTACAAATTCGTAGCTAACAGCAACTTCCGGAAAAT
>JAYVNR010000143.1:0-5323 GCA_043758305.1 Pedobacter sp.
AATTATCATTATAATCGCAAAAAGTCCAATGTGGGCCAAGACTAAAACCTATTCAGTAAACTAAGCCAAAAAGACTAAAACCTATTCAGGAGTGGACAATTGTGGTCCCATTGCAGCTTCCTGTGTACCTGTTGGATACACTTTCCATTGCTCACCTTCATTGCTTGGATTACCGTGTGAAGTATTACTTTTCCTATATTCTTCTCCAGTTTCTTTATTTCTAGGTCATCCCACCGCTTTTCCCAAACTGCTAAGACTTAAACCAGTACGGGAGTTACTTATTTCCAGCGAAGGAATTTAAAGCCTTATCAAACTCACTCTTTTTATTTTCTGTGACATTAACATATCCTAAGCTTAAATAGCCGATTCTAATATCTTTCCAGTAACCAGAAGCTGTCTTACCCTGAAGAGTAATAGTTTCCGGTTTATATTTCTGCCCCAATTCTTTTGCTATTCCAGCTTTTAACTCTAGCCCTTCGAACCGTTTATTTGCAATTCTATCTCCTAATGAAAGAATATTATTATAATTCAGCATACTGCTTCCAAAGTCCGAGATATATAATTTAGCAGAGTCAGAATACACATATTGCTTCTCCAATTCATCATGACCGCCCACTAAAGTTATAAGTTTATAGCCTTTAGGTATATTCATGGAGTATGTAGTATTTTTGGCAGTGGGTTTCTCGATCCTTTGTCTTTTATATTGTATAGAAGTAACCTCATGGCTGCTAGCACATGATACAATTAAAGACAGAAACATAATATAGATTGCAGTTTTCATAGTTTATGGTTTATATCCTGTTGGAAGAATAGGCTGATTGGCAGGAGTAATCATTCTAACTCCACTGCCTCCAATATAAGCTCCTGATGGATCTACACTCTTAATATAATTGATTCTGAAAGGTTGTCCAATTTGACCTCTAAGAACATTTTCCCTGTAAACAGCTTGCCATTCACTACCCTTGATGCCATGTTGTAGTCTATCATTAAGCAGTCCTCTATTTGCATCCAATCCAGGAAACATCTCATGTGCTAAATCTGTAGTGGCATTTGTTTGGCCTCCTTGTGTTGTTGGGAGAACTGAACCGGATGGGTCCCAAGAAATTATACCTCCAGAGCCACCTTGTAAGCTCACTCCTGCTTGTGTTAATGCTTGAAGAAATCCTGCTTGTGAGGGGTCTGTTTGAAGTTGGTTTGCATAGGCTTTAGTCTTACTCTTTTCGTTAAACTGACTATTACCATTAACAATAGTGAAATTATTCTTAAATCCTTCAAGTTCAGAAAGCATTGAGGCGCCTTCTTTTCCTGCATTAATCTGACCTTAAGCATTTACTGTTTGTTTTAAAAATCCTTTGACCTTACCTGTGTATTCTGCACCGTTTTGATATAGCTTATAATTTTGATATAAATAATCTTGGCCCTTATGACTTATAGGCAAGGAATCGCCATTGATATCAATTTTAAGAACTGGATTATTTGCCCCATATTGGTAAGGAGTAAGATTATGATATTTCTCCGCAAACCTGTCCATCGTAGTGAAACGCCCGATCACGGGGTCATAGAACCTGGCGCCATAATCGTAAGCCTTACCACAGTTTTTTTGGTGTTGGTTGCAGTTTTCAGCCGGCAGCTTTCAGGCCATGTTAAAGAACTTTTTGCCCCGTAAATATAGTTGTTAGTTTTTCATTTGCAAGCCCGTTGGCCCGTGGATTTTTTTCGATTGGTTAGCCGCCAGGTTGGGTTTTTTGATTGGTTTCCGGGGTTGGTTGATTTTTTGAAAGGTGTCCGCCAGCATGTTGGGCCAGACCGCACGGCCATTGCGCACTGCCGGACACTTTAACATAATGGCGTATTATCGTACGGCCGCACCTCCCGATAGCTATCGGGACCACCACGTAGCCAAAGCCGTCCCATAATGCCATTATGTTAAGCATACCCGGTAGAGGGGCTGCCCAACTGGCCGACAAGGAACTGCTTAAACAGTTCCGCGAAGTCGAGCTGTTAAGCCCAGAAGACAAGCACCTGGTCAAGACTTTCATCGATGTTTTTATTACCAAAAGACATATTCAACAACTCGCCAAATAACAAAGCCCGGCGCGCTTTGGCCAGGCTTTGTTTATTATCTTTATTCGCGTTTACCATGTATGTCGGCTACCTGGCTTACGTACCACAGGCGGGGACGCCTGCGGTAGCCTTAAAATCTCTTGCGGTAGCGGGGAGGATAACAGGGTATTAAGAGGAGCTGTTAATATATAAATCGTATAACTGCCCTTGACTAATGTTTACCTTAATATTCCAATAATAACTGCATCCGTCTAAAACTACTATAATGTTTTGGCCTAACCGATCAGCGTTGTTTATTTCTTTGCCACCTATGAAGTTTATCCAAATAACCTTATCACCATTTTGGTTTATATAGCCAATGTATTGCCTTTTGTATTTCGGTAGATTTTGATCAATTATAGGACAACTTCCCGATTGATTCAATCGGGATTTATTAATGGTTTTTATTTGACCTATCAGAGTAACTTCTGCCTTTGTAATATCTGAATCAGATGGTGTAAACCTTTCCTTTAGATCTTCCAAATGCATCAAATTCGACGAATACTCTTTGGGAAAGACATACCCTTGATATTTTTTTTGTTTTACAAAGTTCGCGGTGACTTGTTGTGCACAACTCGTTAATACACTACAAGTAAGGAATATTACAGCTAATAATCTCATGTTTATGGTATTCTTATAGGTCTAATAATTGCAGGCGATAATGTATTTGCTGGTATAATAAGTCGTAGCGGAGCTGCCCGTAACCCGTTCATGTTATTATAATCATAGTTGTTATAAAATAGACTTTGGCCAGCACCATTTATTAAAGGATAAGTACCGGCTCCCGTGGCATCCACTCCATAAAATGAACGTAATGGCAATCCATGTTCTGCTCTTAGCATATTTTCAATATGGGTGGAAAACTGCTCGGCAAAGGGAATACCGGCGCCTGGTATCATACGTGTATTTAGTGTTCCCCTCTCGTTATCTAAACCATGACCCAAAGGAAAAGCTATTCTTTTTTATTGATTTCTTTCTGCGGGATACCAATGCTCAGCAGGCGTATGCTGTGAAGTAATATTTTAATTTGTAAAAAATTAAGGTCAATATTTATGACTTTAATCAAAGCAGATGACAGTGCCACTATTTTATTTTCTCAACATCCCAACCGTCGTATTTAACTTCATAATAATTTGCTAGTTCATTAAACGCAACATTTCTTTTGTGTAATTTTTCTGCATTTAAAGTATCAATTTTAGAAGCTACGAGAGTCCATTCCTTGTCGGCCTCATCTAGTTTTTCGATAACATAATCATGATCTGCCATTTCTTGAAATACTTGCTCCAATTTATTTTTATCTTGCCCAACAAAAAAGAAACCCCATTTTAATACATTATCAAAATCAAACCCGTCCTCTTTCATTTTCCCAAACGTTTCTTTTAGCCGATCATCCATGTTTACTAGTTTAAGCGTAGCTTTTAAACGATCGAACCCGGTCAGCTTGATACCGCCCAATACGGTAATGTGCAGTTTGCCGTTTAGGTAAAGCAGCAATTCAGGATTCTCAGTATTAAGATTAATAGCTTTTTGCATTTTTATTAAAAAAAACCAACACATTAAATATAGGGCTTATATATTTTATATAATACACTATACAAACTGTATTTACATTATTTGTATTACTTATGGTCTGTAATTAACAATTTTAAGCTATTTATAGGTTATTTGTTGCATTTCCTTATAATGTTTTAGCTGTGTATATTTGGTAAATTAATCACCGCGATAAGAAACAATATGAGCACATTTGGTAAAAGGTTAATGGAATGCAGGGAAGCTAAAAAGCTTTCTCAGCAGGAATTGGCCAAACTTATGAGCATCTCTTATACGGTTATTGGAAAGTATGAACGGGATGAAACAAAGCCTTCCATTGATGTGGCCCGTAATTTAGCTAAGCTACTTGATACTACCGTCGGCCATCTGCTGGGTGAGATTGATGACAAAGATGCTTTGAAAGACCCAGCGTTGCTTAAACGCGTCAATGAACTTAATGAGTTATCAGCGACAGACAGGGATGGTATTTTATATGACCTTGATGGATTGCTTAGAGATGCTAAAGCGCGTAAAACTTACGCTCATTAACAACAAAGCCCGGTTATGCCGGGCTTTGTTGTGTTATTCAAACTTATATTGTTTCTTTAATTCGATCAAACTGTAAGTCTTAGTTTCCAATATTTTAGGCACGTCCCACTCAGGCTTTGAACTCGTCTTTTTTGTTTTTGCGGTATATACGCTATCGCCTTTACACTTTGTAATAATCATTTCATCCTCTTCATCATAAGTTCCTATGTAAACCCTGTAATTAACCGAATCCGTTAAGTACTCAGAATTTACATCGCTCCCTAATGCTCCCATCCCAAAGACCCGGTAAACCTCAACATATAAGTTACAAGCGCATTTATTAGGCTCGTATTTACATAGGTTAACTGTAAGCTTATGATGCTTTTTACTTTTATTATTTGAACATCCAATGAATGCAAATACGGCAATCAACAATATGTATTTTTTCATTTTTATAATGTTTATTATGGATGTAGGCCTGCTTTTGAAGCATCAACCATTCCCTGAGTATTCCAATGAAAACCTATTTTTTGATCACCATTTGGCGAAACGTTAAAAATCATTTCATTTAAACGATGGCCAGCGCTACCAACGTTAAAATGCGTTAGGTCTTTCACCATTTCCCCGGTACCGGCCCAATTATATTGTGCCCTTTGAGGCATACCAGTTGCTATCCCGGTATATCCGGCGTGATAATTGCCAACGTATGCTGCTATAAAGTTACCATTTTCCTGCATTCCATTGAATTGAAACATAGTATGATGGTCGATACTGGTTTGCGTTTTTAAGGTTTCATCATAGTTCCAGGCAACACCAAATATTGTACTTTGATTTGCCTTTAAGTCCCATTTACCGCCTGGCATAACCTTGCCAATCCATTGATTATGAGTTAAGCCTTTAGCAATTTTTCCATCTCTTTGTAAGTCATTTTTTAATATGGTACTAACATCAATTTTACCGCCCAACTCGCCAATATCCTTTCCTCCAGCACCAGTATTTGTAGCACTATATGTTTTATCAACATCCGCTCTTGTTTTAGCATTATCATGTTCATAAACGTGATTATCACCGTCATTGATATTTTTAAGAACGGTGCCATATTTATCGACATGGACTGATTCCGTTTCCATGCCATCCCTGTCAATATTGGAAATCGGGTTAT
>JAYVNR010000144.1:0-15686 GCA_043758305.1 Pedobacter sp.
GAAGAAGCAGGTCCCAGAGTGGCAACAATTTTTGTTCTTTTATGAACTTGTCTCATTATTTAAATTTTAAGTGAAAACTGGCGTATCTGTTTTGAAATCTATTAGTGTAAAAAATACACCCAGCTAATTATCCGCTAAAATATCAGATTTTCTTTAGATTTCAATTTCTTTGGATCAACTTCTATGGCAACTAGCACCTCTGATATTTGATTTAGGCCTACCATAATGCGCTCAAGGTCTTCTTTATCAATATAATTCTCAATTAAAATAAAAAAATCTGCGTTTTTCATCTCAGGTATCAGCAAACCTTCTGTACCTTTATTTGCAAGCAAATATAAATCTGTATCTGTTCTGGCAGCTTTGTAGTGGAATTTAGAGAAGTAAACAGGATCATCTGCAATGGTAAACTGCAGGCACAATTCATCCACACGGTAAAACTGTATGAGCAATTGCTTGTTTATTTTATAACATAGCTTGTAATCTTTAAGCGGCGCAGTAATTGCGATCAAAACAAAATCATAATCCGGCTCGTATTTTAATGTAAGTTTGTTCAATAGCAATGCATGTAGAAACCGAAATTACAAAATTAACCAATTGGCAATCCAACCGCTTAGCTAACAAAAACAAAAAGGTTTGATAATTAGCGGAATTTATTTTTCTTTGCACAGAATTTTAACCATTTAACCATAAAGACTATGTCTGATATCGCTTCAAGAGTAAAAGCAATTATTGTAGAAAAACTAGGTGTTGATGAAAGTGAAGTAACGCCCGAAGCATCTTTTACAAACGATCTTGGCGCAGACTCTTTAGACACCGTGGAACTTATCATGGAGTTTGAGAAAGAGTTCAATGTTGCTATCCCAGATGACCAGGCTGAAACTATAGGCACAGTAGGCCAAGCTATTGCATATTTAGAGAAAAACGTTAAGTAGCTCACTAAATGGAGCTTAAAAGAGTTGTTGTAACAGGGTTAGGTGCGCTTACTCCAATAGGGAACACCGTTTCCGAATTCTGGAATGGGCTTATTAACGGAGTTAGCGGCGCAGCTGAAATCACTAAATATGATACAACGCTTTTTAAAACCAAGTTTGCCTGCGAAGTAAAAAACTTCAATCCGGAGGATTTTATGGACCGCAAGGAGGCTCGTAAAGTTGACCCCTTTGTACATTATGCCTTAGCTTCTACTGATGAAGCTGTTAAAGATGCCAAACTTGATTTTCCCAGCCTTGATACTAACCGGATAGGTGTGATATGGGGCTCGGGCATTGGCGGGCTGAAAACTTTTTTTGACGAGGTAAGCAATTTTGCCAAAGGCGATGGCACGCCCAGATTCAATCCCTTTTTTATACCTAAAATGATACTTGATATTGCCCCAGGGCATATTTCTATCAAATATGGTTTAAGGGGGCCCAATTTTTCTACTGTATCTGCATGCGCCTCTTCTACTAACGCACTTATTGATTCATTCAATTATATTCGTTTGGGCATGGCAGATATTATTGTATCAGGCGGCTCTGAAGCTATTATCAATGAAGCTGGAATGGGTGGTTTTAATGCGATGCACGCATTATCTACCCGCAACGATGATCCTACAACAGCATCCAGGCCTTTTGATAAAGACCGTGATGGCTTTGTGGCAGGTGAAGGTGCGGGCACTATAATTCTTGAGGAACTCTCTCATGCTAAGGCCCGGGGTGCAAAAATTTACGCCGAACTGGTTGGTGGTGGCATGAGCGCTGATGCCAACCATATTACTGCACCTCATCCTGAAGGGTTGGGGGCAAAGCTTGTAATGGGAAATGCTTTGCGTGATGCAGGCCTTACTACCTCAGATATCGACTATATCAATGTTCATGGCACTTCTACGCCTCTTGGAGATTTAAGCGAAGCTGCCGCAATTTTATCCCTTTACGGGGAGGATGCTTATAGACTGAATATTAGTTCTACAAAATCCATGACTGGCCATTTGCTTGGCGCTGCCGGGGCAATAGAATCTATTGCATCTATTCTGGCAGTTCAAAATGACATTATCCCTCCCACAATTAATCACTTTACTGATGATCCGGGATTTGACCCCAAATTGAATTTTACTTTTAATAAAGCTCAAAAACGCGTAGTACGTGCTGCTCAAAGCAATACTTTTGGTTTTGGAGGGCACAATGCATCTGTAATATTTAAAAAATACCAGGATTGATAGCCAGTAAATAAATCCTAAAGCACCCTATCTTTAGTTTTATGTTACTCTTTCCATTTTAAATGCCCATCCTTAAAATTTACAGGCTTTATTTATCGCCACATCGTAGGTACATTAAAATTCTTAGGAACTTATTGGGTTTTGTGCCAGGTAATATTGCACTTTATAAAATGGCATTCAGGCATAGGTCTGTAGCAGTAGCTCAGAAAAATGGCTATAAAAACAGCAATGAACGCCTGGAATTTTTGGGCGATGCTGTTTTGGGGTCTGTTATTGCTGAGGTATTATTTAAACTATATCCTTACCGGGAAGAAGGTTTTTTAACTGAAATGCGCTCTAAAATTGTTAACAGGGCCAATCTCAATCAGTTAGCTAAGAAGATGGGGTTGGTAGAAGTAATCGATTTTGATAATAAAATTGTTAATTATCCGGCTAAACAGGGTTCGTTTTTGGGCGATGCATTTGAAGCACTTATTGGTGCTATTTATTTAGACCGTGGCTATAACTTTACACATGAGTTTTTAATTTCCCGTATAATTAATCCGCATATTGATATTCATAAGCTTGAACTCACAGAAACTAATTTCAAGAGCAAGCTTATTGAATGGTGCCAGCGGCATGGTAAGGATGTTATTTTCGAACTAAAAGATAATGCCATAGGCGAGAACAACAAGTTATTTACAATTACGGTGAGTATTGATGGCGAACCATTCGGCTTAGGTGTAGATTACAATAAAAAAAATGCCGAGAAGCTTGCTGCCGAGAAAACCTGCGAAAAATTGGAGATTTAAAATCTTTTTAAAAGTGGTTAACCTTTAATTGCCTTAAATATAGATGTATAGTATTGCTAAGGCCAAATATTAATGCATCGCAGATAAGTGCGTGACCTATGCTTACTTCAAGCAAATTTGGAATTTCAAGTGCAAAATACTTGAGATTATGCAAATCAAGGTCATGGCCTGCATTTACTCCCAGCCCTAAATGTTTTGCAACTTCTGAGGCATATGTATATGGCTTGATTGCCTCTTCGGGATTGTCGTGATATTTTCTGGCATATGCCTCAGTATAAAGCTCTATGCGGTCTGTTCCTGTTGAAGCAGCTGCTTCTATCATTTCTTTAACCGGATCTACAAATATGGAAACACGAATACCGGCATCCTTAAACTTAACAACCGTTTTTTTTAAATATTCCTGATGTTCTACAGTATCCCAGCCATGGTTAGAGGTAAGCTGGCCTTCTGCATCGGGCACTAGGGTGACTTGTGCGGGAAGAGTGTTTAGCACCAGGTCAACAAATCTTGGTTCTCTCGGATTGCCTTCGATATTAAGCTCCGTTGAAATAGCTCCCTTCAGATCGTACACATCCTGATAACGGATATGGCGTTCATCAGGGCGGGGGTGTACGGTAATGCCTTGAGCTCCCGCTTCTTCCGCCAGGAGCGCAATTTTTACAATATCCGGGTTGCTTCCTCCTCTGGAATTTCGTAAAGTAGCAATTTTATTGATGTTTACTGAAAGCTTCGCCATGCGCCAAAATTATAAAAGCCTGAATAGATACAGCATCTATTCAAGCTTTTATAAGCGAATATTTTAAGTTATTGTTTGATAAATTTGGTTTGAAGGCTTAAATCACTGCCTATAACACTAACGAAATATAATCCCTGTGGGATGTTTGACGGAACACTGAATGTATTCAATCCTTTAGAAAGTAATACACTTGCCTTGTGCAAGAGGTGACCGCTCATATCATAAACGCCAATTATAGCATTTTTTACAGCAGATGTATGTAGGGTTAATTCTAAGGAGCTAACAGATGCAAAAACTTTTAGCCCGGCAGCAGTTGCAAGGCCCGATTTTACAGCAACAGGCCCGTATATCTTAAAATTGCCATCAAAATCTACCTGTTTTAGCTGGTAGTAGCTGGTGCCAGCATCCGGCGATTTATCTGTGTACGTATAACTTTTTGTTTGCGAAGAATTATTACTGCCAGCAACCTGCCCGATTTTAGAAAAGCTTTGGCCATCAGCAGAGCGTAAGATTTCAAAATGAGAATTATTTTGTTCTGATGCGGTTGACCAGTTTAATTCTGCACCGTAGAGCGATGTTTTGCCGGTAAAAGAGGTAAGGGTTACGGGGAGGACACTTGTACCCCAACTCGTTCCAATTTTTAAGCCATCAATTGAAGCTGTCAACCCAGCTGTACTACCATTCTGTCGAACCCCGAATCCCGCTATATTAGAATAATCGCCTGCTACGACCAAAGGTCCAATTGTAGGGGTTGGGGGAGTTGAAGATGATAAACTAGGATTTACCCAAAGATTAACTACATCGTCATTTGTGCCAGCGTTGAAAGTGTATGAAACAACAATTAAATAAGTCGTATTGAAAGTGTAAACATTTCCGGTATAGGTCGTAGTGGAGCCATCGCTTGATAAGCCTATATCGAAACCAGTACTATTAGATTTGGCCCAAACTCTCCCTTTATATGTAGTCCCACTAATAAAGTGAGCAAAATAAGCACCTGTAGTCGCGGCCGCTGAGGAGTTTACTAAAAATGATGCGTATACTGTAGTGCTATTTCCAGATGTAGTAGCAAAACTTGCTTTAACATCCTCAGTCCCAGTAGTAGTTATATCTATTTTTCCATCGGAAGTGCTAGGCCAATATCCAGAATAGGTTAGGCTTCCAGCTGATACTTGAAGCTGATTGGCAGTTCCGGAATTATTAGTCCAAACGCCACCTGAATTAGTTGTAAGGCTGCCAGCGGAATAGTTAAATGTGTCGTAGAATAAATTAGACTGCGAATAAGATGAAGTAAGAATTAGCAAGAAACAGATAATTAGTAAAAGTCTTTTCATAATAGATGGGTTTTGTTAACCTCTAAAATAAAGAAACTTCAATAAATTTTCAATAAAAGTTTAATTTATCTCAATCTTTCTGATGATTTTATCAGCTTTTCATCATTTCTTATTCCTTTTGTAGCTAAAATGATAAATATTATGGCTATAGATGGCAATAAAATCCCTATTCCGTAATTTTCTACGTCTAATTTTACATCTCCAATCATTTTTTTGGCATTTTGTGCAAGCCAGGCACCATATGCAATGATAAAAACAATAGTTAGATAGCTGAGAACGATTTGTTTTTTTCTGTTTTTATAAAAAAAGATTGGTATTAAAGGCAAAAGGGCCACTAATACAGTAGCAATTGTTATAGAATAGAAAGAAGTGGTTTGGATCACTTGTCCGTTTATGCTATCATAAACTCCGGTCACTTTAAACGAATGAACAGTGCCCATAGCATTTGTTATATTGATATATGGAAACAAAAACAAGCTGAATAGGGATAGGCTCGCCAAAAAGAGCCAAATGGTTTGAATACGCTGTATCATGACGCAAAGATACCTTTGAAATTTGAATCGTCAAATGATGTTTAGAATTGCAGCCCGGATTTAAAACGCCATTTTATCCGGGGCTTTTAGTATCGGAATATGAAAATTGTATTTCTTCATAGGATAGATTGCTTGCTTTAAAACAATTGGCGGCAGTAAGTTGTAATTATTATAATAGAACAAATCATTGAAAAGACATATGAAAAACATACCTAAAAACCTTTTGTGCCTATCTCACCTAAGATGGGACTTTGTATTCCAGCGCCCACAACATTTATTGACCCGTTTTTCTGAAACTTCAACTGTCTATTTTCTAGAAGAGCCAATCTTTGACTCGGATACTGATTCTCATTTGACTTTTTCTAAGAAATTGCCGAACCTTTGGGTATGTGTACCGCATCTGGTAATCGGTTTATCAGCTTCTCAAATTAATAAAGAATTAGAGCTGCTTGTTGATAAATTCTTACAGAACAAAGATTTACAAGAATTTGCATTTTGGTACTATACGCCAATGGCGCTTCAATTTACAGAAAAGTACAATCCAAAAATCACCGTCTTTGATTGCATGGACGAGCTTTCAGCATTTAAATTTGCTCCACCAGAATTAAAAGATCTTGAAAAAAAGCTGCTTGCAAAAGCAGACATTGTTTTTACAGGGGGCAACTCGCTTTATGAAGCAAAAAAGGATCAGCATGCTAATATATATCCTTTCCCTAGCAGTATAGAAAAATCTCATTTTGAAAAGGCTCGTAAAAAGGTTTATAAACCTGCCGATCAGACGAAGATCAAAGGTCCAAAACTGGGTTTTTATGGTGTTATAGATGAGCGTTTCGATATTGAACTTATCAGGGATATTGCTGATGCCAAGCCTGAATGGCAGATTATGCTAATCGGCCCTATCGTAAAAATTGACCCTGCATCTTTGCCTAAAAACAAAAACATCCATTACCTGGGACAAAAAACATATTCAGAACTGCCCGCCTATTTATCAGGATGGGATGTTGCTCTGATACCATTCATGTTAAATGAATCAACAAAATTCATTAGCCCTACCAAAACTCCCGAATATCTGGCAGCGGGCATTCCGGTGGTTTCTTCCGCAATACGCGATGTGGTAAATCCATATGGAACAAAAAATCTTGTAGAAATTGGGAACAACTCTGCGGAGTTTGTTAAAGCAATAGAAAAAATCCTGAAAATGCCTGCAACCAAAAAAGCAGACTGGCTGGCAAAGGTTGATGAAGCTTTATCATTAAATTCATGGGACCGCACCTGTAGTGTTATGCAGAAATTAATGGAAAATACCATAAAGGAACGGATTAAAATTTCAATAGCAAGCTAAAAGACAAAGACGAGAATATGTTCGATTATTTAATTGTGGGCGCAGGTTTTGCGGGAAGTGTATTAGCAGAAAGATTGGCTACTGTTGCCAATAAAAAAGTGTTGATTATCGATAAGAGGAACCACATAGCTGGCAATGCATACGACCATTATGATGATGCGGGAATATTAGTCCATAAATACGGGCCTCATATTTTCCATACAAACAGCAAAGAAGTTTTTGAATATTTGTCTCAGTTTACAGTATGGCGCAATTATCAGCACCGTGTGCTAGCTTGCGCTGATGGACAATTGTTTCAGATGCCAATTAATCTCAATACTATAAACTCAATGTATGGCCTGAATTTGAGCAGCGACCAATTAGAAGATTTTTTTGCCTCAAGAGCAGAAGATGTAAAAGAAATACGTACTTCTGAAGATGTTGTTGTAAGCAAAGTAGGGCGTGAACTGTATGAGAAATTCTTTAAAGGGTATACCAAAAAGCAGTGGGACTTAGATCCTTCCGAACTACATGCTTCAGTAACCGCACGGGTACCAACACGCACTAACAAAGATGATCGGTATTTTACAGATACTTACCAGGCCATGCCTTTGCATGGATATACACGTATGTTCGAAAAAATGCTTAGCCACCCGAATATTAAAATCATGCTCAATACAGATTATAAGGAAATCATGAGCGATATTTCTTATAAAAAATTGGTTTTTACAGGTCCTGTAGATGAGTATTTTGATTTTCGATTTGGCAAGCTTCCATACAGATCTTTAGAATTTAAATTTGAAACGCTTGATAAAGAGCAGTTTCAGGAAACCGGCACTATAAACTATCCTAACGATTATAGCTTTACGCGAATAACAGAATTTAAATACCTTACAGGGCAAATGCATGCAAAAACATCTCTTGTGTATGAGTACCCACAAGCAGAAGGAGATCCATACTATCCGATACCAAAAGCCGATAATGCTGAACTGTACAAAAAGTATCAAGTTCTGGCAGAAAAACTCGAGAATACTTATTTTGTTGGTAGGCTGGCAACCTATAAGTATTATAATATGGATCAGGTTGTTGCACAATCATTAGCAACTTTCAAGAAAATCCAACGGGATTTACTAAGTGAAAAGGCGGTGTCTTTAGAAAGCAAGAATGCAATAAAAGATTCTAATCTATATAATTAACATCTTAGGGCACTAATAAATCCGGATATCGGCTTCGCAGAAGCAGGTAAATAAACCTATTTATTCCCGGCCTTTTTTATTGCCTCATAAATCACATCCTGTATCCTGGGTCTAATGCTCAAATGCGAAAGCGTATCAGTCACCTGTGGATTTACCCGGTTCGACAGAAAAATATAAACCAGATTATATTCCGGGTCAACCCAAACACAGGTGCCAGTATAGCCGGTGTGTCCAAAGGTTTTCGGCGAGGCGAATTCTGAAGGATAATGTTTTGATGTTTCCGGGTCCCATCGGTCAAAGCCTAATCCTCTTCTGCTAACAGCTGATTGTTTGGCTGTAAACATATCAACAGTTTCCGGCTTGAAATACTGTTTGCCACCATACGTGCCCCGATTTAATAGCATCTGATATAAAATTCCCAAATCATTGGCATTGGCAAACAAGCCTGCATGGCCAGCAACTCCACCTGCCATTGCAGCACCCTGATCGTGCACATAGCCCTGCAATAATGTTTTCCTGAACGTAAGGTCGTCTTCGGTAGGGATAATCCTGTCTTTTTCAAAGCGGTTGCGAGGCAGGAATCCGGCAGTTTGCATTCCTAATGGCTTATAAAATTCGGTGTAAACATAATCTTCTAATGGAATATGAGTTATAGATTCGATAACTTCCTGCATATAATACATGCTAAGGTCACTATACACATATTGGCCTCTTGTCAGGATTTTTCCTTTAAGCATTTGAGGCCACATCACATCCTCATAGTAATTTTTGCGCAGATAATAATTATCAGCAACTTTAGTAGGGAATTCTGCTGATGAATCTCGCCTGTAATCATTGGGAGTAAGTTTTTGAAAAAAGGGGATGTAGGGAATAAAGCCCGCTTGGTGCAGCATTACTTCGCGTACTTTTATATCCTGTTTATCAGTATTTCGAGTGCGGGCCAAATAAGCGCTCAACGTGCTGTCGAGGTTTAGTTTACCGTTTTCTACCAGATGCATCACAGTAGGCGTAGTAGCCGAAACCTTGGTTACAGAAGCTAAATCGTAGATATCATCAATACGGGTTGGTCGGGCATTTGCATACGTTGGGCTTCCATATGCCTTATTAAAGATCACATTGCCATCTTTTATAACCATTACAACCGCACTTGGAGTAGCTTTTTGCCTAATGGCTTCGGCCGCTATATCATTTATTTTTTGAAGGTCGTCAGTATTAATCCCCACCTCTTCGGGAATACTATATTTCAACCGGATTTTTTGGGTTGAAAACCCGCTTCCGGATTTGTACTTGCGGGAATAATTTTGTGAAAGCTTATTATTTATAGCAGTGCCGCCAAATAATGCCTGCGCCGCAATATCAGCAGCTGCGGAATTGGTTTTTGCGCACCATAACAAAGGAGAATCAATGCTTTCTAAACTGGCTAATAATTGTCCGCTTCCAAAATAGGTTAGTATAACCGTATGGTTTTTTTCTGCTTCCAGGATAAAGGGGACGATTTTTTTATCAGTTAAAGCAGCATCAGTAAGCTGTAAAACAAGCGTGTTGTAAAATTTTAGATTATCTGAAAGTTTATTTAGCTCTCCATCCAGAAGAAACTTGCCTCCATTAATGGGATCTGCGTGTTGATACTTGTTAAGTAAGCTATCAAATGTGCCGAATTCATTGAACCCGAAATTAATGCTGGCAATTTTAAGGTTTTCAATATTTACGAAGGGGATAATACCGCTTTCATTATTTAACAACACGGTGCTGCTTGCCGCTGCCTTCTCATCTTCTAACCATTTTTCATTAGTAAGATGGCCCTGGCTTTTAGCACATGATAGTATGCTAAATGCTATAAATATTAATAAATTGTATTTTAAAAGTTTCTTGTTCTTTATCATCTTATCGCTGATACACTTTTTCGCCATTTATAAAGGTGCTTATAACTTTTGTTTTTAGTAAGCTTTTAGCTGGAGCTTTTAATATATCCTGATCATGTATTACAAAATCTGCAAATTTCCCTTTTTCAATACTGCCTTTTTCTTTTTCTTCAAAACTGCCTTTTGCAGCCCATATAGTCATCCCGCGAAGGGCATCTTCCCGGTTAATGGCATTTTCCATTTGAAATCCGCCCGATGGGTAACCTTTTAGATCTTTGCGTACCACTGCTGCATAAAATGTTTGTAAAGGGTCTATGTTTTCTACCGGAAAATCTGTGCCCAATATTATCCATCCATTTTGCTTAAGCAAGCCTTTATACGAATAAGCATTTTTGAGCCTTTGCTCTCCTAACCTTTCTTTCGCCCAATACATATCCGATGTAGCATGCGTAGGCTGCACCGAGGGGATAATGTTGTATTGGCCAAACAGGTTAATATCTTGAGGGCTTACAACTTGTGCATGTTCTATACGCCAGCGTTTGTCGTTTTTCCCTTTTAAAACAGATGCATAAATTTTTAAAATGGTTCGGTTGGCAGAATCGCCTATGGCATGGGTCGCCATTTGAAAACCTTTGTCGTAAATTTTTTGTGCTACTTCGGTAAAGTGCTCCGGGCTGCTTAACAGGAAGCCAGAATGGTTAGGCATATCTGTATATGGTTGCAGCAAAGTTGCTCCCCGAGATCCTAATGCACCATCAGCATAAACTTTAAAAGACCGCACATCTAATCTTGTAGTTTTAAAGGCGCCATTCTTGAACAGATAATCATAATTTTTTTTATCATCAGAAAGCATTAAGTATATGCGGATTTTTAACTGGTCGTTTTTTTGCAGGGCATCTATTACGCTTATCATGGGATAATCCAGGCCACAATCTGCAACAGTTGTTAACCCTGCGGCTATACAGTTTTTTTGAGCACTGAGCAATGCCTCGTTCATTTGTCGTATTGTTGGCTGAGGGATTTTGGCTTTTACAAGATCTACGGCATTGTCAATAAGTACCCCCGTCAGTTTTCCATCTTTTACAATAATTTCTCCGCCATTAATTGTATGCCCCGGTTTAATGCCCGCTTGAGCTAATGCAATTGAATTTGCTATGGCTGCATGGCCATCAACTCGGGTTAGCAATACAGGCCGATTTGGAAATAGCTTGTCCAAGCTTGTATTGTCAGGATAATTATTGTTTTGCCAATCGTTTTGGTCCCATCCCCGACCTAGTACCCAACCCTCCTGCCTAATTTCTGCATAGGCTTGTAGCCTTTCTAAAACCTCATTCCAGCTTTTTGTTCCTGTAAGGGCTGCATCCTGCAGTTCTATGCCATAATTGTAGAAATGTGCATGGCCGTCAATAAATCCGGGATAGATAAATTTGCTCATAGCATTTAAAGAATCTTTGGCAGTATAGCTTTCTAAGATTTCCTCTGATGAGCCGGTTTGTATAATTTTTCCATCGCGTACAGCAAATGCTTCTGCCATAGTGAATCCGCTGTCAATTGTATAGATATGAGCATTGTAAACCAGCAGGTCTGCCTTGTGCTTTTCTGTGCAAGAAATAAGCAGTATTGCTATACTAAAAAGGCTAAGGAACTTTGTTTTTAATTTGTTCATGCGAATGCAGTGATAACAAAAAAATGCCCGGGTTGTTGCCCGGGCATTTTGGTTAGTTTGAAAATTTTTTTTATCCCATCAATTTTCAGCATTTTTTAAATGCTTTTTCTTTTTTATCGGGGCGAAAAAGCCCCGTATGATACCATTACTTTGCCCCGCAGGCCTTGCGGTTATGGCTTTTCATGTTGTGCACCAAGGCAGAATTAAGGTGCAATATTTGAGTTAGGTGGTACTAATTATAATTGAAGTTATAAGAGTTATTGAGATTATGCAAATCTGGGCAATGAAATTGTGAGGCCGTAACAAACGAGCATGTTAACAAATTGTTGCCTTTGTTAATTATTTATTACTACTGCAATTCTATTTAGATATCCAATTCAATTTTAGTGTCATTTTATTAAAAATTTGATAAAAATATCAAGCCCGTAAATTGGCGGGGCAAATGGCAAAAATTAGCTAATTTAGCCGCCCATTATGCCTGATATCATTCATCTCCTGCCGGATTCTGTAGCAAACCAGATAGCTGCCGGAGAAGTTGTGCAACGCCCGGCTTCGGCAGTTAAGGAACTGATTGAAAACGCCATTGATGCTGGTGGAGATAAAATACAGCTGCTTGTAAAAGATGCTGGCAAATCTCTGATACAAATTATTGATAATGGCTGCGGCATGAGCCTTACAGATGCTCGTATGTGCTTTGAAAGGCATGCAACTTCTAAAATACAAAAGGCGGAAGATCTTTTTGCAATCAGGACAATGGGCTTTAGGGGCGAGGCAATGGCTTCTATTGCTGCTATTGCACAAGTAGAAATGAAAACCCGCAGGCATGAAGACGAACTGGGCAGCTGCATTAACATAGATGCCTCCGAGCTTATCTCCCAAGAGCCTGTAGCCTGTGCGCCCGGCACCAGCATAAGCGTAAAAAACCTGTTTTACAATATTCCTGCCAGGAGGAACTTTTTGAAAGGTAATTCTGTGGAAATGCGGCATGTTATTGATGAATTTCAACGTGCAGCCTTATCGCACCCTAATATTTTCTTTCAGCTCCATCATGATGGAGGAGAGGTGTTCCATCTGCCTCCCGGAAGCCTCAAACAGCGCCTCATGCACTTATTTGGCAGCACTTATAATCAAAGGCTAGTGCCTGTAGAAGAAGATACAAGCATTATTCAGCTTAGAGGATACATTGGCAAGCCTGAGTTTGCCAGGAAAACAAGAGGCGAGCAGTTCTTTTTTATAAATAACCGGTTTATCAAAGACCCCTACCTTAACCACGCAGTGCTTGCTGCATATGAAGCTATTTTGCCTAATGACAGCTATCCCTTGTATGTTCTTTTTATTGAAATTGATCCGGCTAAGATTGATATCAATGTACATCCTACCAAAACAGAAATAAAATATCAGGACGAAAAGTCTATATATGCTATTATCCGCTCTGCGGTAAAACTCTCGCTTGGCAAGTATAATATTGCGCCAAGTTTAGATTTTAATCAGGAAACCGGCTTTAATAATATGATTAGCCCTAAAGCGCACGAAGATATTGTGCCTCCCCAAGTGGCTTTTAATCCAGAATTTAACCCATTTAGGGGAGAGCGGCCGCTAAAGGCCGAGCTTCCTTTTTTACGATCAGGGGGGCATCAGGTAAACCAAACTTCCAAAAATTGGGGAGCTCTGTATGAAATTGAAAACAATGGCGCTTCACAAGAACAATTTCCCTTGCATCAGAACGAGGATGAAAATCAGCTAAGCCTGCCAAAACCATTTGAAAAAAACATTTTCCAACTCCATAAAAGGTTTCTTATATCGCAAATAAAATCCGGATTTATGCTGATAGACCAGCAGGCAGCGCATGAACGGATACTGTACGAACATTTTTTGCAACAATTAGAAAGCAGGCAGGGAGCCAGCCAGCAAAGCCTGTTCCCGCAAACTGTAACCCTGGCGACCGCCGATTTTGAACTTGTTAAAGATTTGCTGCCAGACATACTTTCTTTAGGTTTTATGATTCGGGAGTTTGGCAAAAATTCCTTTATTGTTGAAGGTATTCCAGCCGATATTGGCAGCAATGCAAGCGAGGAAGAAATGCTTGAACATTTAATAGAAGGATTTAAAAATAATCATGCACTTTTAAAGTTTAATAAACGCGATAGCCTGGCACGCACAATGGCAAAAAATGTTGCAATAAAAGCCGGAACGCCTCTTTTATACGAAGAAATGAACAATCTGATAGAAAAGCTGTTTGCCTGCCAGATGCCCAATATTGCTTTGAATGGAAAGCCTGTAATAACAACATATAGCATAGATGAGCTTATGCAAAAATTTGAAAAATAACCTGTATACGTTTAAACATGAATTCATTTAGGCCATCGCCACTTGCCAACATACCACCGGTAGTAAAAAACCTTCTGATAATAAATGTTATTTTTTTTATAGCAACAGTTCTTTTTGAAAAAGGGAACGATTCGCCCTTAATACAATGGCTTGGGGTATATTACCCCGGTTCTCCCAGCTTTCGTATTTGGCAGGTTATAACCTACATGTTCATGCATGGCAGTATTGGGCATATTTTTTTTAATATGTTTGCTTTATACTCCTTTGGCACATCAATAGAACATTTGCTGGGCCCTAAGCGTTTTTTGAATTTTTATCTTATAACAGGCTTAGGGGCGCTCGTTCTGCAAATGCTAGTGCAGGCAGTAGAGGTGCACCAGATAACAGGTAGCTTTAACATTAACCCCGATACTTATAATAACAATAATATAGAGCAAGTAAGGACTCTTGGAGCGATATACTATGGCCCAATGGTTGGGGCATCTGGCGCTATATTTGGCTTATTGATAGCTTTTGGCATGCTGTTTCCCAACGCCGAACTAATGATGATTTTTTTGCCCATACCCTTTAAAGCCAAATACTTTATACCTTTTTATGTAGTTTTAGAATTGTTCCTTGGTGTTTATCGTATATCGGGTGATTCTGTAGCACATTTTGCTCATTTAGGCGGAGCATTATTTGGATTTATTTTAGTGAAGCTTTGGAGATTAGAGCGACCCGGAGGATACCTATGAACCGATCTGTTTTAAATGAGTTGAAATATAAAATGATAGATTCTGGTAGCAGGCTAAACCTGTTTATCGGGATTAATCTAATTGTGTTTTTGCTCATTGAAGTAATCCAGATATTCGCTTTTTTATTTGGCCTCCCCCAGGAAATAGCACAATGGCTTCCCCAAAATCTTTCTATGCCCCCCTATTTGCCAGATTTAGCGTACAAAGCATGGACTCCGTTAACTTACATGTTCAGCCATGAAGGTTTCTTTCATTTTCTGTTCAACATGCTATGGCTATACTGGATGGGCAGGATATTTGAAGATTTTTTGAATAAACGTCAGTTCGTCTTTGTTTATCTTGCCGGAGGGCTTGCCGGGGCAATAATTTTTATACTTGCCTTTAATGTGTTGCCAGCTTTTAAAGATGGTGTACAACTTGCCGGCCCTTTAATTGGGGCATCTGCCAGTATTAGCGCAATAGTTATTGCTACGGCAACCTTGTTGCCGGATTATGCTATTTCGCTCATGTTTATTGGTGAAGTGCGCTTAAAATACCTCGCATTAGGCTATATAATTTTAGACATAATAGGCATATTAACAAATCCAGGCGGTAGTTTTGCCCATTTAGGCGGTGCAATGCTGGGCTTTATATTCATTAAGCAGCTACAAAGTGGCAACGACTGGAGCAAGATATTTTTGAAGCGAAGAAAGCTTAAAGTGGTTAGCAAAACTAAAGTTGTGCAGAATTCAAGGCTCCCAGACCAGGATGCTATTGATAAAATTTTAGATAAAATTTCCCAATCCGGGTATGCCAGCTTAAGCCGGCAGGAAAAAGAACAGCTGTTCAATGCAAGCAAAAATAATGAAGCCTAAGAAGCAGAAAAAAGGTTTTTTCATGAAGCTTATTCTTACTGTAAACTGCATTCTGGCTGTTTTTCTGCTAATAAGCTATCTCGCCCCCTTTGTAAACCCTGCTTCTTTTTGGCCAATAGCCTTTTTTGGGCTTGGCTACC
>JAYVNR010000145.1:0-5302 GCA_043758305.1 Pedobacter sp.
CTCAGCCTTTAACTCACCCGAGACCGGATAGCCAGCAAACGCAAGCATCAGAAAAGAAAAAAGCCGAGCCGGTAACTACTGATATGCTGGAACAATTGAAATTGAAATTTGGAAAATAGCTATGCGTAAAAAACTGTTTTCTGGCATATTAGCCTTAGTAATTTATAATCTAGCTATTGCACAAACAACCTTGCCCCTGCCTGTAAATATTAAAAAGGCATATACAAAAAGCACACGCTCTTCCGATGGAAATCCCGGGCGCAATTATTGGCAAAATACCGCTAACTATTCCATTAAAGTAAAATTCGATCCTGCAACCCGCGAGATTGCGGGCACAGTTGATATCGTATACACAAACAACAGCCCCGATACACTCAGGCAAATGCAGCTAAAGCTTTATCCAAACCTTTATCAGAAAGGGGCACCAAGAGCCTCTAAAATAGAGCCTGCCGATATTAGCGATGGGGTTAAAATAGAAAAGGTTACCATTAATAACCAGCCTGATCTTAGTCGCCAGAATATAGACAATACAAATTGGGCATTGCGCAATGTAACTGTGTTGCCAAAGCAATCAGTTAACCTTTCTATAACGTACTCGTACATCCTTAACAAGGGCTCGCACAACCGCACCGGACAGGTGGAAGATGGCTCATATTTTATAGCATATTTTTTTCCGCGGGTAGCTGTTTATGATGATGTTGACGGATGGAACCGATATCCATACCGAGGCTCGGAGGAGTTCTACAACGACTTTTGCAACTTTGATGCAGAAATTACTGTGCCCGAGAAATTTGTTGTTTGGGCTACCGGAGATTTAACAAATGCTTCAGAAGTTTTTAATGAACAATATGTAAAGCGCATCAACGAAGCTGAAAAGAGCGATGCCGTGGTAAATATTATTGACAGCACAGATTTAAAAGCAGGGAACATTACTAAAAAAGGTACAAATACCTGGAAGTTCAGCGCAAAAAACGTTACAGATCTTGTGTTTGCAACCAGCGATCATTATTTGTGGAAGTCTTCCAGCCTGGTTGTTGATCCGGTTACCAACAGGCGAACACGTGTTGATGCAGTATTCAACCCAATCCACAAAGATTATTTTGAAGTAATTGATTTTGCCCGAAAAACGGTAGAAGCCATGAGCTATAAATTTCCTAAATGGCCTTATCCATATGCACACGAAACCGTTTTTGATGGGTCGGACCAGATGGAATATCCAATGATGGTGAATGACAATCCGGTTGAAGACCGAACAGATGCGATCACGCTTACAGACCACGAGATATTCCATACGATGTTCCCCTTTTATATGGGCATCAATGAAACTAAATATGGCTGGATGGACGAAGGATGGGCCACGATAGGCGAATGGCTTATCTCGCCGATGATCGATGCAAGCATAGATGACGATTATGGCGTAGACGCATACTCACGCTCTGCTGGCACCGAAGCTGATCTGCCGATCATGACTTTAACTACCCAACAAAGCGGCGCAGGCACCTTTACTAACATTTATCCAAAACCTGCTATGGGCTATCTCTATGTACGTGATATGCTCGGTGATGAATTGTTCACTAAAGCTTTGCATACCTATATTTCGCAATGGAACGGCAAGCACCCACTTCCGTGGGATTTTTTTAATAGCATGAATGCTGGTGCCGGGCAAAACCTTAACTGGTTCTGGAAAGCATGGTTTTTTGATGATGGTGTGCCGGATCTGGCAATTAAATCAGTACTATCTCAGCCCAAGGGAAAGAGAATTGTTATAGAAGC
The DNA here is from genome assembly GCA_043758305.1 of Pedobacter sp. Lineage (GTDB taxonomy): Bacteria > Bacteroidota > Bacteroidia > Sphingobacteriales > Sphingobacteriaceae > JAQSWM01. Next base: position 1,774 of record JAYVNR010000145.1, read on the forward strand.
AAAAGGAAGCAAGCCGGTGCCAGTTGACCTTACTTTAACTTATAGCGATAACACTACCGAAAAAGTGCACAGAAGCATTAGTGTGTGGAAAAATGGAGCTAAAACTGTATTAATTGACGTGTCCACAACAAAGAAAATTATCCGGGCAGAGCTGGGCAGCACGCATGTGCCAGATGCAGACAAAAAGGATAATGTATGGGTGGGGAAACCATAATCCCACACATTACTGATTAAAAGGTTATATCTGCAATTGAGCTCCCTAGAGAGCCCTATTCAACAATAATAGTTTCTGAAGACGAGTAGCCTGAAGATGTTATTTTGATAAAATAGATACCAGCATCAACAGCTAGAGGCAGAGCAACAATTTCGTTGTTTCCGGTATGATTAACATCTTGCGTAAATACTGCCTTTCCCGATGCATTGACCAGTAGGACTTTATAAGCTCCTGCCCTCATTCCCGAAAACGAAAGCCTGGCAGTGTTGCCCACAACGGGGTTAGGCATTATACTGATGCCTACAACTGATCCGCTTAGGATAGTTATTGTAGCTGTTCCGCTTGTTTTAGTTTTGCCATCAAAGTCAATTGACCTCATCTGGTAATAATTGAGGCCCTTAACTAACTGCTGGTCATACGCCGCATAGCTGGATGGGGCGGGCATTAGTGCTGCAATTGTTGCAATAGGCGAGAAACCCGAGCCATTATATTTTTCAAGCTGATATTCTTTTACATTCTGCTGGTTTGCTATTTTCCAAGTCACTTCCACCTGGCTGCCCTTCTGTAAAGCGCTTATAGACAAGAAATCAACGGGCAACACTGTGTAATCTCTGTTAACCGTAACTGAATAAGTTTTGGTTGTGCTGCCATCCTGGCCAGTAACTACTGTGCTAATGGTATTGGGCCCTTCATTTAAGCTGATTGCCCCACTTGCACTGCCGCTTGTTACAGCCGTGCCATTCACGGTTACTGTTGCGCTCGCATCCGAAATTGTTGGGGTTACCGTAATGCTGGTTGTGCTATTGCTTACAGATGCTGTGTAACCGGTTGCTGCACTTGCAAAACCTGGCGACAATGTGCCAGCACTCAAAGCCAGCGCAGAAAGGTTGGCGTTTGTGTTTGCTGCTCGTGTCACCGTAACGGTATATGTTTTGGTGGTAGTGCCATCCTGAGCGGTAACTACTGTGGTTAAAGTATTCGAACCAACCGATAAATTTATTGCCGAGCTTGCGCTCCCGCTTATTACCGCCGTTCCATTCACCGTTACTGTTGCAGTTGCATCCGAAACGGTTGGCGTTACGGTGATGCTTGTTGTGCTGTTGCTTACAGATGCTGTATAACCTATTGTTGCACTTGCAAAATTTGGCGACAATGTGCCTGTGCTTAAAGCCAGCGCAGAAAGGTTGGCATTTGTGCTTGCTGCCCTAGTCACCGTTACCGTATATGTTTTAGTTATGCTGCCATCTTGAGCCGTTACAACTGTAGTAAGTGTATTTGAACCAACTGATAAGCTGATTGCCGAGCTTGCGCTCCCGCTTGTTACAGCCGTGCCATTCACCGTTACCGTTGCAGTTGCATCTGAAACGGTTGGCGTTACAGTAATGCTTGTTGTGCTATTGCTTACCGATGCTGTGTAACCAATTGTTGCACTTGCAAAACTGGGCGACAATGTGTCTGTGCTCAAAGCCAGTGCAGAAAGGTTAGCGTTTGTGCTGGCTGCCGCCCTTGTTACCGTTACCGTATACGTTTTGGTGGTGATTCCATCCTGAGCAGTAACGACTGTTGTAATGGTATTGGAGCCAACAGCTAAACTAATAGCACCACTTGCGCTGCCACTTGTTACCGCTGTGCCGTTTACCGTTACAGTTGCGGTTGCGTCTGAAACGGTTGGCTTAACGGTAATGCTTGAGGAACTATAGCCAACCGAAGCAGTATAGCTGAGGGTGCCAGCAGCAAAGGTAGGCGAAAAAGTGCCAGAGGAAAGGGCAAGGTTGACAAGCGTGGCTGTGGTAGAAACAATTGTACCTGACCACAAATCCCCACGAGTGGATAAATCTCCGTTTGTGCCATAGCCGTAACCCCCAAAGAGGTAAAGTTTGCTACTGCTTATCCAACTTGCCGAATAATACCGTGCCCCAGGCACATTTGAAGCTGCCGCCGTGCCCTGTGTCCCGTAGCTGCCTTGTTCATCTTTGTAAATCTGCCATTTATCCATCGCCAGTTCCCGGTAGCCGTATCGAATTCCCACAGATCGTTGAAACGCCCATTGTCATAGTAAGTATAGTAATAGGAGTAATAGTCATTGTTGTAATATCCTCCAAACAGGTAGAGCTTGCCCCCGCTCTCCCAACCCGCAGAAGCATACCTTGATCGCGGCGAATTGGCAGGTGCTGCCAGGCCTTGCGTGCCAGAGGTGCCTACATCGCCTGAATATTTATTACCCTTGACCCAGCGCCAGTTGCCAGTAGCAGTATCGTATTCCCATAAGTCGTTGAGCTCCCCAGATCCAGATTCTGCATATCCATTCCCCCCAAAAAGGTAAAGCTTGCCCCCGCTTTCCCAACTGACCGAACTGTGCCTTCCACCCGGCGTGTTGGCTATGGCAGCTGTGCCTTGGGTACCATACGTGCCTTGCTGGTTTGCTGTACTGCTGCCCTCAAGCCAGCGCCAGTTACCGGTTGTAGTATCGTATTCCCAAAGGTCATTCAAGAAACCTGAACCAGATGCTGCATGCCCATTTCCGCCAAAGAGGTAGAGCTTGCCCCCGCTCGCCCAACTGACCGAACTGTTCCTTCCACCAAGCGTGTTGGCTGCGGCTGCTGTGCCTTGGGTACCATACGTGCCTTGCTGCTGTGCTGTACTGCTGCCCTCAAGCCATCGCCAGTTACCAGTTGTAATGTCATATTCCCACAAGTCGTTGAGGTAGCCTGAGCCAGAGGCATCATACCCGTATCCACCAAACAGGTACAGCTTCCCTCCGCTTCCCCAACTTACCGCATTTTGCCTTGCGCCCGGCGTATTGGCTGCTGCTGCCGTGCCCTGTGTGCCGTAGGTGCCTTGTTGGTTGGTTAAATTGCTACCTTTTAGCCAGCGCCAGTTTCCGGTTGCTGTCTCATATTCCCAGAGGTCGTTGCGATATCCGTAACCGGATGCTGCATATCCATAGCCCCCAAAAAGATAAAGCTTGCCGCCGCTTTCCCAACTTACCGAACTCTGCCTTGCGCCCGGCGTATTAGTGGATGCTGCTGTGCCTTGTGTGCCATAGGTGCCTGTTTGGTCTATTGAACTGCCTTTCATCCAATGCCAGTTCCCGGTAGCAGTATCATATTCCCAAAGGTCATTTAGGTTTCCTTGAGTATTTGTTGCATAGCCATATCCCCCAAAGAGGTAGAGCTTGCCGCTGCTTACCCAACTTACGGAACTATACCTTGCGCCGGGCGTGTTGCCTGCTGCTGCCGTCCCTTGTGTGCCGTAAGTGCCGTATTGACCATTTGCATTGCTGCCTTTCAGCCAGCGCCAGTTCCCCGTAGCCGT
>JAYVNR010000146.1:0-5297 GCA_043758305.1 Pedobacter sp.
AGCAACAAACGATACAATTACAAAATCGAAATCTGCTGCTAAAACAGATACTGCGAAGAACTCTGGCAGTAAGCTTGCTGCCCTTGGCTTGAAAAAAGATTCCTCGGCAAAAGATTCCTCGGCTCTTAAAACTACAGCAGATCAGGCTAAAGCAAATCCACTATTTGCTTTATTGGCTCCCGCAAGTTACCAGGGGCAAAATGGGCAACAAAGCTTAAGCCCCGGGCCTATGGTAGGCTATGCAGCCATAAAAGACACTGCTAAAATAAATGAGTATTTAAAATCTGAGAATGTAAAATCTGTATTGCCGGGAAATGTGAAGCTATTATGGGGAGTTAAGCCTGCTACTAAAGAAAGCAAGATATTAGAATTATATGCTATAAAAGTTTCTAAAGCTGATGGCAAGCCTGCATTAGGAGGCGAAGCAATTATTGATTCTAAAGATGATATAAGCCCAACCGGCAGCCCTGAGGTTACCATGTACATGAATGCTGATGGTGCACGGGAATGGAGAAGGCTTACGGCTGCTGCAGCTGCTGATGTCAACAATAAACAGAGCATTGCCATTGTGCTTGATGATATGGTTTATTCTGCCCCAACTGTGCAGAACGAAATCCCGAATGGCATATCTTCAATCTCAGGAAATTTTGAAATTGAAGACACCAAAGATTTAGCCAATGTCCTTAAAGCTGGGCGCCTTCCGGCTCCTGCACGTATTTCAGAGGAAGCAATAGTAGGCCCATCGCTTGGCGAGAAAGCTATTAATGCAGGTTTGCTTTCTTCTTTTGTAGGCCTTGTAGTGGTATTGCTTTTCATGATAGCATATTACAACAATGCAGGCTTGGTGGCTAACGTGGCTGTGGTAGTAAATATCTTTTTCCTTATGGGAGTTTTAGCTTCTATGGGAGCGGTATTGACCCTACCGGGAATAGCAGGTATTGTTTTGACTATGGGAATTGCAGTTGATGCCAATGTGCTGATCTATGAGCGTATCCGCGAAGAAATGGGACATGGGAAATCGCTTCGTATAGCCATATCTGATGGATATAAGCATGCAATGCCCTCAATTTTAGATGCTAACGTTACAACTTTCCTTACCGGTTTTATACTATATGAATTCGGCAAGGGCCCAATACAGGGATTTGCTACAACTTTAATGATTGGTATTCTTACCTCTTTGTTTACGGCTATATTTATCTCTCGCCTGGTTTTTGAATGGATGCTGGGAAGAGATAAGCCAATTAAATTTTCGTATCCATGGAGTGCAAATACTTTTAAAAACGCCAACTATGCATTTGTAAAAAACCGCCGGATTTTTTACATGATTTCGGGAATATTCATTACGCTGGGGCTAATATCAATGTTTACGCGTGGTTTTAGCCTTGGCGTAGATTTTAAAGGCGGCAGAAGCTATGTGGTAAAATTTGATAAGCCTGCTGAAATAGAAACTGTAAGGAATAGCTTGAACGCAGCCTTTACCGGCACTACCACAGAAGTAAAAACATTTGGGCCGGCCAATCAATATAAAATCACAACCTCTTATCGCATAGACGAGAATACAGAGGCAGTAGATCAGGTTGTTCAGGAGAAGCTATTAACAGCTCTAAAGCCATTAGGTGCTGCAAAAGATAATATTTTAAGTTCTCAGAAGGTAGGCCCAACTATTGCCAACGACATAAAAATATCTGCAATTTATTCCGTGGTTTTTGCCATCCTGATTATCTCTGCTTATATTTTCATCCGGTTCAGGAGGTGGCAGTTTAGCCTTGGTGCGCTTATAGCAACTGCACACGATGCGCTCCTTGTGCTTTCATTCTTTTCTTTATTCAATGGCGTGCTCCCTTTTTCTTTAGATATAGACCAGGCTTTTATTGCAGCCATCTTAACGGTTATAGGTTATTCAATTAACGATACTGTTGTTGTTTTTGACCGTATCCGGGAATATTTAAATCTACATCACTCAAAAACTGACGATCAGGCCGTTGTTATCAACGAAGCTGTTAACAGTACTTTAAGCCGTACAATTATTACAGCACTTACTGTATTTTTCGTATTGGTTGTATTATTTATATTTGGAGGCGAAGTAATTCGCGGCTTTGCATTTGCGTTATTGATAGGTGTTGTATTCGGCACTTACTCGTCTATCTGTGTTGCATCTCCGGTTATTGTAGATTTTGGGAAAAAAGACTTAAAATAATACCAATTATACCTTTCCTCGTAATTAGGCTCCAGATTTTCTGGAGCCTTTTTTTATGGGAAAATGGCAAAAAGCAAACACTTTAATTTTCAAGTATGGTAAAAACCAAATACATTTGTCATACTAATTATTATCATGTCAACAGAACAGTTCAGTATGTATTCTTATCTGCTTGACCGTACCGCCAGGCGAGTAAAACAATATGCCCAGCGCCGTTTTACATCTGAAAATTTTGATATAACAGTAGATCAATGGCTAATACTAAAGAATCTTAATAATACTGACCGAAACCAAAGTAGTTTGGCAGAGTTAACGGGTAAAGATCATCCCACATTAACAAGGATAATTGATTTGTTATGTAAAAAAGGACTTACCGAAAGACGGGTACACACTAACGACCGCCGGAGCTTTACCGTACATTTAACAGATTTCGGACAGGAAAAAGTGGAAAGATTGTCGCCGAAAGTAGCTGAAATAAGAATGAAGGCTTGGGAAAACCTTTCGGAAGAAGATTATGAAAACCTGAAACGAATACTAAATTCAATATATAACAATCTAACTATTTAATAGATTTGCACCCATGATTACTACAGATATATGCATAATTGGAGCCGGCCCCGTAGGTTTATTTGCCGTTTTTGAAGCCGGTTTGCTAAAAATGCGCTGCCATTTAATAGATGCTCTCCCGCAAGTTGGAGGCCAGCTTTCAGAAATTTATCCGCATAAGCCCATTTATGATATTCCAGGCTACCCTACCATAAATGCACAGGAACTTGTAGAAAAGCTGATGGAGCAGATAGATACTTTTAAACCTGGCTTTACTTTGGGCGAACGTGTTGAAAGCCTTGTTCAGCAGCCTGACGGATCTATGATTGTAACAACAAACGATGGTACACAGGTACACTGCAAAGTTGTAGCTATTGCGGGGGGATTGGGATGTTTTGAACCACGGAAACCTGAGATCGAAAATCTTGAAATGTTTGAAGGCCGTGGAGTAGCCTATATGGTTAAAAACCCTGAACTTTTCAGAGATAAAAAACTGGTATTGGCAGGCGGTGGCGACTCGGCACTTGACTGGACTATTTTTCTTGAAAACGTAGCACAAAGAGTAACGCTTGTACATCGTGGCGATACTTTCCGTGGAGCTCCAGACTCTGCCGAAAAAGTATTTGAATTGGCAAAAGAAGGCAGAATAGACCTTATTCTTCAATCTAATGTTACAACCATTAATGGAAAAGGGCATTTACAGGAAGTTACTATAGAAAACAGAGAGAAGCAAACAAAAGTACTGGAAACCGATTACCTTATACCGCTCTTCGGGCTTAGCCCCAAATTGGGCCCAATTGCAGAATGGGGTTTGAATATAGAAAAATCAGCAATTACTGTTAATACATTTGATTACTCTACAAACGTCGATCGCATTTATGCCATAGGCGATATAAACACTTATCCTGGCAAGTTAAAATTGATATTATGTGGTTTCCACGAGTCGGCTTTAATGGCCCAAAGCGCTTTTAAATATGTGTATCCCGACCAAAAGCTAAGTTTTAAATATACCACCGTCTATGGCGTAAACACCTTCTAAACCATGATTTCTATAACAGTTGAAGACCGCAATGGCGAACGCCAGGATATTGAATTGCCTACCGACATAAGCCTGAGCCTGATGGAGGTGCTCAAAGCCTCTGAATATAATGTTTTGGCAACTTGCGGCGGCATGGCCTTATGCGCAACCTGCCATGTGCAGGTATTGAACGGGCTTGATAACCTTCCTGCGGCAAGCAATGACGAATTAGATATGCTGGATACCTTACATGATGCGGGCTATGATAGTCGGTTAGCCTGCCAATTGCGCATAAACGAAAACCTTGATGGCCTGATTGTTCGCATACGCGGAGAAGAATACTGATCATGGTAGAAGCAACAGATAATTCTAACAAATCTCCTAAAGTAATTATCGTTGGCGGCGGATTTGGGGGCATTGAGCTTGCAAAAAAGCTCAAGAACGAAGATGTGCAGGTTATGATGCTCGACAGGCATAACTACCACACCTTTCAGCCTTTGCTGTATCAGGTTGCTACAGGCGGCCTAGAGGCAGATTCCATTGCTTTTCCGCTTCGAAAAATATTCAAGCACCAAAAAAACTTCTTATTCCGCAATGCCTGTGTAGAAGAAATTATTCCCGAACGCAAAGCGATAAAAACCACCATAGGCGAAATAAGCTATGACTTTCTGGTAATCGCAACCGGCTCGGATACTAATTTTTTTGGATCTAAGGAACTTGAGCATTACACCATGCCCATGAAAACCATTCCTGAGGCATTGAACCTGCGAAGCATGATCCTGCAAAACTTAGAATTGGCTGTAATAGAACCTGATCCTATTAAAAAAGCTGGCTTATTAAATTTTGTTATTGTTGGTGGCGGGCCCACGGGTGTTGAACTTTCCGGATCAATTTCTGAGCTTAAAAAGCATGTTCTGCCACAGGATTATCCTGAACTGGATATAACTGCCATGAATATATACCTGATAGAAGGATCGCCAGAAGTACTTGGCCCAATGTCAGTAAAATCGCAAAAAGATGCTAAAGCCTTTCTGGATGATATGGGTGTAACAGTGCTTACCGATACACGTGTTTTAAGTTATGATGGCGATAAGCTTTCCCTATCAAGTGGACAAGAAATAGTGTCGGAAAATGTATTATGGTCGGCAGGAGTTACAGGGGAAGTAATACCCGGGCTTCCCAAAGAAAAAATAGGTAGAGGAAACAGGATTCAGGTAGACGATGCAAATCGGGTTTTAGGCTTCGCTGATATTTTCGCCATTGGAGATGTAGCATCTATGGCGGTTGAAGGGTATCCCAACGGGCACCCGGGTGTTGCCCCTGTAGCGCAACAACAGGGCCGGCATCTGGCAAAAAACCTAATCCGCATTATAAATAACGAAAAGACCGAGCCTTTTAAATATTTCGACAAAGGATCTATGGCAACTATTGGCCGCAACCGGGCAGTGGTAGATATCGGAAAAATACATTTTAAAGGCATCCTCGCATGGTTTGTATGGATGTTTGTGCATTTGATGACACTTGTGGGTTTTCGCA
>JAYVNR010000147.1:0-5295 GCA_043758305.1 Pedobacter sp.
ATACGTGCCAGAATATATTTTCTTATTTTTTCGTCTTCAACTAGTTTTTCGGAGTAGTCGTTGCCACCGAACCAGTTAGAATCCCAACCTTTGATGATCCCTAACCTGTTGCCTATTGGATGTGCTTTCTGTCCCATTCCTTATTTAGTTTCAGTTTGTACGTTTTTTGAATCTACTACTATGGTTACGTGATTAGAACGCTTGCGAATCCTGAAACCTCGGCCTTGTGGGGCGGGGCGCAACCTCTTCAGCTGGCGGCCACCATCAACCATAATCGTTTTCACAAACAATTCGTTGTCCTCCGGCTTTTGGCCTTCGTTTTTAGATTCCCAGTTTTTTATAGCCGATAATAAAAGTTTCTCAACTCTGATAGCAGCTTCCTTGTTGGTATACTTTAATATATACAAGGCTTTTTCTACACGTTCGCCACGGATAAGATCTACTACAAGTCTCATCTTACGAGGCGATGTAGGGCAATTATTTAATTTTGCTATTGCTTCCATTGCTTATTTCTTCTTTTCAGAGTGGCCTCTAAATGTCCTGGTTGGTGAAAACTCACCTAACTTATGCCCTACCATATTTTCGGTTACATAAACCGGGATAAATTTATTTCCGTTGTGCACTGCGAATGTATGGCCAACGAAATCCGGAGAAATCATTGATCTGCGTGACCATGTTTTGATGACAGACTTTTTGCTGCCTTCATTCATTGTATCAACCTTCTTTAAAAGATTATGGTCGATATAGGGTCCTTTTTTAATTGAACGAGCCATTATTTTTTCCTTCTTTCAATGATATAACGATCCGATGTTTTCTTCTTGTCGCGAGTTTTAAAGCCTTTAGCTAATAAACCTTTGCGTGAACGCGGGTGCCCACCAGAGGATCTTCCCTCTCCACCGCCCATAGGGTGATCTACCGGGTTCATGGCAACACCACGAACTCTGGGGCGACGGCCTAACCAGCGCTTGCGGCCAGCTTTTCCTAATACCTCATTTGCTTTTTCAGCATTTGAAACAGAACCAATAGTAGCCATGCAGGTTGCAAGGATCATACGGGTTTCTCCTGAAGGCATTTTTATAATTGCATACTTTCCGTCGCGTGCTGATAGCTGAGCATATGCACCTGCACTGCGTGCAATAGATGCGCCTTGCCCCGGGTTCAATTCAATATTGTGAATAATAGAGCCCAATGGTATACCTTTTAATGGCATTGCATTGCCAACTTCCGGTGCAGAGCCTTCGCCCGATAGTACAACCTGACCAACTGTTAATCCTGCCGGAGCAATGATGTAACGTTTCTCGCCATCGGCATAATTTACCAGAGCAATACGTGCTGAACGGTTTGGATCATACTCAATTGTTGCAACTGTTGCAGGGATATTGTGTTTATCGCGTTTAAAATCAATCACCCGGTACGACTTTTTATGTCCACCACCGAGATAACGCATAGTCATTTTACCGGACTGGTTTCTACCACCAGATTTCTTGATGGAAGTAACTAACGACTTTTCAGGAACGTTAGTAGTTACATCAGAATAATCTCCTCCTACTCTGAAACGAGTACCAGGGGTAACCGGTTTGTATCTTCTTACTGCCATGATGCTTTATATATTGCTGTAAAAGTCAATAACTTCACCTTCTTTAAGCGTAATGATGGCTTTCTTGTATTTGGCAGCATTGCCCGATACCATACCGGCTTTTGTGTTACGCGATTTTGTTTTGCCAAAAACTACCATTGTGTTGATAGCTGCGATGTTAACATTGTACATCTTTTCAATTTCAGATTTGATCTGTAATTTATTGGCTCTGTGATCTGCTTTAAAAGTATATCGGTTTAACTTTTCGGTTAATAGCGATGCTTTCTCAGTCAGGATTGGTTTCTTTAAAATTTCCATCTTATTTGGCAAAAGCCTCCTCCAAAAATTTAACAGATCCTGTAGTAAGCAAAATTTTATCTGCATTCAATACATCATAAGTATTCAGCTCGGATGCAGTAACAACTTTAGCTTTCTTTAAATTTCTGCTTGATAAATAAACATTATTGTCGGCCGCACCTAATACCAGCAGCGTTTTTGTAGTGGCAACGTTGAGGTCGTTTACAAGCTGTACGTAGCTCTTAGTTTTAACAGAATCAAATTTGAAATCTTCTACTACAACTATATTGTTATCAAGTGCTTTGTATGATAAGGCAGATTTGCGGGCTAATGACTTAAGTTTTTTATTCAACTTAAAGCTATAGTCTCGTGGCTGAGGGCCGAATACACGTCCACCACCATTGAACAATGGAGATTTGATTGATCCTGCACGGGCACCACCGGTACCTTTTTGCTTATATAATTTGCGGGTAGAACCTGCAATTTCATTGCGTTGTTTAGACTTGTGAGTACCTTGGCGCTGATTGGCTAAGTACTGTTTTACGTCTAAGTAAATTGCGTGGTCGTTAGGCTCAATACCAAAAACCGCATCAGAAAGCTGCACCTTGGCACCTGTTTCTTTGCCTGCTATGTTTAATACGTTAACTTCCATCTCCTTATTTATCTACTATTACGTAAGAACCTTTAGCACCAGGGATAGATCCGCTAACTACTAATAAATTTTGTTCGGCATACACTTTCAAAACCTGCAAGTTCTGTATCTTAACACGATCTCCTCCCATACGGCCCGCCATGCGCATGCCTTTGAATACACGCGAAGGCCAGGAAGATGCACCCAGTGAACCTGGAGCTCTCAGCCTGTTATGCTGGCCGTGAGTTTGCATACCTACACCACTAAAACCGTGGCGCTTAACAACACCCTGAAAACCCTTGCCTTTTGAAGTGCCAACAACATCTACAAAATCGCCTTCGGCAAAAATTTCTACTGTAACCGTAGCTCCCAAAGTTTTTGCATCGTCAAAATTCTCGAACTCAACAAGCTTGCGCTTAGGAGTTGTCCCTGCTTTTGCAAAATGTCCTTTAAGTGGTCCGGAAGTGTTTTTTTCTTTTTTCTCGTCGAAAGCTAACTGAACAGCTTCGTAGCCGTCGGTGTCAACCGTGCGCAATTGGGTTACTACGCATGGGCCAGCTTCAATTACCGTACATGGGATGTTTTTCCCATCGGCATCAAAAATGCTGGTCATTCCTACTTTTTTTCCAATAATTCCTGACATTTTCTTTTTTATTTGTGCCCATCGAAGCAGTAGGGCTTCGTTCAAGGCAGTAACTCCCCCTAAAGGGACGGCAAAGATAGAAAAGTTTAATTAAATCTCAAATAGTGTTTGAGTTATTTTTTCAAGAAAATACCAAGCCCTGGTAAGCGGGATTTTAGGGCTGCAAACCTGGCATTTTAGGATGCCAAACATTTTTAATGCCTTTGCTGTTATACACCAAACAAACTTAAAAATTATGAAAACAACAAACACTTTACTTGCAGCTGCATTTGTAGCAGCCTCATTAGCCTCGTGCACAAACAGTTCTACAACCAGTCAGACAGCGGCTGATTCAACCGCTATGGACTCAACTACTATGATGGACTCAACCACCACACAATCTACAACTACATCTTCTGTTACAACTACTACCACTACTGTAATACCTGGAAAATATAAAAATGTTAAAACCGGGAAAACTATTTATATTGTTAGAGACCCACAAACAGGCTATGCGTATGATAGTATCTCCAGAGTTCCGGTAGATTTTTACATTAATGAGTCAAATGATACCCTTTACAGGACTGGTGAGGTTGTAAACAATGAAATTATTAAAGCAAGCGATGGTACGTGGAAACTTGATGATGCGAAGGTTAAGATGAAACAAGACAAAATGAAAATAAAAACCGACACCTCAAAGCTTAAAATAACTGACGACAAAATCAAAGAAAAAACTCCAACTACAAAGACGAAAACAAAAGACGGGGAAACAAAAACTAAAACAATCAACTAAATAAATACTTACAGAAAAGGCTGCAAATGCAGCCTTTTCTGTTTTAAAGCTATCCCAACCGGCTTATTAGCTCTGCGCTTTGTTCCAAGCCATCTTGCAGGCGATGAGCAAAAAATGCTTTAGTTGATTCAAAATGAGCTTTATACCCTTCAAGATCTCCATACCCTATAATTGAAGCCCATTCACGCACAGCTGAGTGGAATTCAAGATCATCGCCACGGATAGTTTTATCAAAAAGTGCTGTATGAATAGATTCTTCTAACAGTTCTTCATTTTTAAAAAGGTATTCTGCAATCCCAAGCCTTAGCCTGAATGGCGGAGTTTGGCAAATCAGGTTATCATACGGATTAACCCCAAGCAAGTACCACGCATCAACCATTGCAAGCAGGCTTAAATGCGAATTAGGCTTCCGCACATTTTGATCGCCGGAAAGTTTATATGTTTTCATAATGCTGTCATCCAGCATCAATAATTCCCGGCTTTCATGAAAAACAAAATCGCGGGCTTTATAAATACGTTCCCTAAAAGGCTTTTCATCCTCCTGGATCATCATTTTAAACAACTCAGATTCTGATTGTGCATACCGTTCTACCTGTTTACGGGCGTATGGATTGAGAATTGCCAAGCCGGCATAGACGTGGGCTTTGTAGCTAAAAATACGCAGCGTAGTAAGAATTTTAACATTATCAATCCCTCCGCTGTTATAAGATGCATTGTCCCAGGGGTAGAATCCGGAATTTTTCCAAGCCGTGCCCATGCTTTCAAAGCCCATGTGCGTAAGCGCCTGAGTGTCTGCTACTATTTGGTCGTGCTGATGATAATCTTGTATTTCTGCAATTTTAGAGCCTAATGCTGCATAAATTTTAAGGGCAGTTTTGTAGGCATCATCTGTGGCCCGGTGGCGTATTACTATAAGCTGCTGCCCTTGCGTGGAGAAACCGGGCCCGTGCAGCGAATGGCAGCTAACAATATTCACATCTGCCGGAAGATACTTTTCAAAAGCAGCGATTTCGGGATGCTTTACAGAGGTTTGGCCGCCTACAATAGCGCCAGATTTCGTAAAAGGGCCACAATATGCTACTGCTTCGGCAATTTTCTCGGCTTCAACAGAATAAACGATAAAATCTGCTTTACGCGAAACTTCTATACCGTTTTCTAATACTTCTATGCCATATGGAGACAGTTCGTTGCTAAGGGATTCAAAATTTCGGGGCAAATCACACCCCATAACTTTATAGCCCGCTTTCGCGAAAGCAATGGCATAAATCCTGCCCATATCCCCCAGCCCAATTATACCGATATCCATGCCGCTAATATAGATTTAAGATGCGAAAACAGTCCTATCGGGATTAAAAGTGCTCAGTTAAAAACGGACA
>JAYVNR010000148.1:0-5269 GCA_043758305.1 Pedobacter sp.
ACATTAAATATTTTGTTGCGTTATATTGCAACTCAAAAAGCATAGAAATGCTTATTTTGCATTTACAATTATGAACGAAGTATTTATTGTTTCTGCTGTACGCACACCAATTGGAAGTTTCGGCGGCAGCCTGTCAGGTTTTTCCGCTTCACAATTAGGAGCCTTCGCTATAAAAGGTGCTGTTGAAAGAGCAGGGATAGCACCTGCTGAGGTTCAGGAAATATATATGGGCAATGTATTGTCGGCAAATATTGGCCAGGCCCCGGCAACGCAGGCCGCTAAATTTGCCGGGCTGCCAGATATCCCGGCAACGGGCATTAACAAAGTTTGCGCTTCTGGCTTAAAAGCTGTAATGCTATCGGCTCAAAGCATTTTACTGGGAGAAAATAATATTATGGTGGCTGGTGGCATGGAGAGCATGAGCAACGTGCCTTATTATCTGGATAAAGCCCGCACGGGTTACAGGCTGGGACATGGGCAATTAACAGACGGGCTTGTAAAAGATGGATTATGGGATGTTTATAATGATTATCACATGGGCTCTGCAGCTGAGCTTTGTGCAGAAGAGTGTTCTATCACCCGCCAGGATCAGGATGCTTTTGCGATAGAATCATACAAACGATCTCAGTCGTCAACTTCATCAGGTAAATTTATCAATGAAATTGTGCCAGTTGAACTTAAGGACAAGAAGGGCAATATTTCTTTATTTTCAACAGATGAGGAGCCTTTAGCTGTAAACTTTGATAAAATGCCTTCTTTAAAGCCTGTATTTAAAAAAGATGGGACGGTTACGGCTGCAAATGCCTCAACCTTAAATGATGGCGCTGCTGCAATTGTTTTAGTCAGCAAAGAAATGCTTGAAAAATTGGGTTTAAAGCCTTTAGCTAAAATAATCAGTTTCGCAGATGCACAGCAAGCTCCCGAAAAGTTTACAACCTCACCGGCTAAAGCAATCCCACTTGCGCTAAAAAAAGCTGGCATATCGGCAGAGCAGGTTGATTTTTACGAAATAAACGAAGCTTTTTCTGTAGTTGCAATCGCCAACAACAACCTACTTGGCTTGGGCTCGAATAAAGTAAATATTAATGGAGGAGCAGTAGCATTAGGCCACCCTCTTGGGGCTTCGGGTGCGAGGATATTGGTTACGCTAATCAATGTTTT
This sequence comes from Pedobacter sp., assembly GCA_043758305.1. Lineage (GTDB taxonomy): Bacteria > Bacteroidota > Bacteroidia > Sphingobacteriales > Sphingobacteriaceae > JAQSWM01. Next base: position 1,162 of record JAYVNR010000148.1, read on the forward strand.
GAAGCAAAATAATGGGAAATTTGGTATTGCTGCAATTTGCAATGGCGGCGGCGGGGCAAGTGCTATGGTTATAGAAAACATCGGCTAATGAAAAACCTGCTAATAATATGCTTAATGTTGCTTGGCTTTATCCCCTGCCTTGCCCAGCATTCTGATGCCAGTAAAAACATCGCCCAATTGATTAAATATCAGGATAGCTTAAAGTTTTTAGGCAATCAGATGATCAATAATGATACAGAGCCTGAGCGGATGAATGCCAACTACAAATTTGCCAAAATGCTGGTTAGGGCATTAAAAGTCCCTAGTTCATATAATTATGGCTTTGATTCACTAAAAGCTATCACCATAGAAAATTCTCCCGACAGGCGGTTCAGGATGTTTACCTGGCACATTATGTTCAACGATGGAAGCTACAGATATTACGGGGCAATCCAAATGAACAACCCGGATGGAAAACTTCAATTGCACGGGCTTATCGATTATTCGCCCCTTATTAAAAAACCCGCCGACACTACTACCACTAATGACAAATGGTATGGGGCGCAATATTATAAAATCATCCCGGTAGGCTATAATACAAAAGTGCCGTATTATATTTTATTGGGATGGAAAGGCAACACGGTTAAAACCAACAAAAAGGTAATAGAGATACTGTATTTCAAAGATGGCAAGCCATTTTTCGGCATGCCTGTTTTTGATGGCAACTCAGAAAATGCCAAGAGCAAGCGCATAATCTTTGAATATGCCCGTCAAGCCTCTATGATGCTAAACTATAAGCCAAAAGAAGGCATGTTGGTTTTCGATCATATAGCGCCATCAGATCCTAAAATGAAGGGGAATTTTGAAAGCTACGGCCCCGATTTTTCTTATGATGCATTTAAGTTAATAAATGGGAGGTTAAAGTTTGTGGAAGATATCCCTTTAAAAAACGACCCCACCAAAGCTGACGATGAGTTTAATGATCCGCGTAAGCTAAAAAGCACTTCTCAACGAAAATTATAAGCTTTTATAGGAAATAATTTTATCACTCCTGTACCATTATCAATTATCCTTCTTATTTTGTGCATTCATCAGCATTTTAAACTATGGAAAACCAAAAGCAACTATATGGCCACCCGGTTGGGCTTTATATTCTTTTCTTCACAGAATTATGGGAGCGTTTTAGTTATTATGGAATGCGTGCGCTTTTGGTACTTTTCCTGGTGGCGTCGGCTAGCGGTCCAAACCCGGGCTTTGGCTGGAGCAAAGTGGATGCATTGGGGCTTTATGGCATTTATACAGCACTAGTTTATATTTCTTCTATCCCGGGGGGCATACTAGCCGACAAATTACTTGGCCAGAAAAAAACCGTAATGTTAGGTGGATGGCTTTTGGTAGCAGGCCATAGCATTTTGGCTATACGGGCAGAATGGGCTTTTTATACCGGTATAGCCTTGATCATAGCTGGTGTAGGATGCTTGAAACCTAACATATCAAGCATGGTAGGGGCATTATATGCTCCTGGCGACGACCGCAGGGACAAAGGTTTTACCATATTTTATATTGGGATTAATACAGGAGCCTTGCTAGCTGGCTTAACAGTAGGCGTAATAGGAGAACTTTACGGCTGGCATTATGGATTTGGACTTGCAGGCATAGGAATGGCATTGGGCCAGATAGGATTTTTGTTTGGCCAAAAACATTTAAGGCACGTGGGCAATTCACCTAAACAGGTTTCTGATATAGATCAGGCTATAATGAAAAAGCCCCTTACCAAAATTGAAAAAGATCGCATAATCGTAATGCTCCTTTCTTTCATCATGATTATTGTGTTTTGGGGAGCTTTTGAACAGGCCGGCGGATTAATGAATTTATATGCTGCCGAAAAAACTAATCGCTCACTGGGCAGTTTTACCATTCCTGCCACCGTATTTCAATCTGTAAATTCATTTTTTATTATTACGCTAGGCATTGTTGTAGCCAACTTCTGGTTTAACCATAAGAAAAAAGGGAAAGAATCTTCTTCTATTTTCAAAATGGCTATGGGCATAATAATTATGGGGCTGGGCTTTGTTTTTATGGCTTTGGCTTCCAACCAATATGCTCATGAAGGTTCTTCGGCTATGTACTGGCTTATTTTTGCTTATCTTTTCCATACTGTTGGCGAATTAAGCGCCTCTCCTGTTGCCCTATCATACGTTACTAAACTTGCTCCTTTAAAATATGCATCTTTAATGATGGGAGCTTATTTTGCAGCTACCGGTATGGGCAACTACCTTGCGGGATGGGTTGGGCAATGGTCGCAAACTGCCGGAGAAATGCAAATATTTATCGGCATCACTATATTTTGTGTGATTTTCGGAGGATTGGTTATAGCCATACTGAAGCCGCTTAAGCGCTTGGCGCACAATGCTGAAGATATGAGCGAAGAAGATCACATAGCCATGAAAAATACTGAACAGATTGAGGTTAAGAAAGCCTGATCATGAGAAATGGCATAACCGGTTTGTAAAATAAACAGATAGCAGAGCATCATCCTTTAAACCTAACAATCACTTTATTACGTGCTATCAGACAGTATCGTTATTATCCCCACTTATAATGAGAAAGAAAACATCGAAAAAATTATTCGTAAGGTTTTTTCTTTATCTCAACCCTTCCATATCTTGATTATTGATGACGGATCGCCGGATGGGACGGCAACAATTGTAAAAAAATTATTCAGCGAGTTTTTAGGCAAGCTCCATATAGAAGAACGAAACAGCAAATTGGGGCTGGGCACTGCTTATATCCACGGATTTAAGTGGGCTTTGGCACGAAGTTACGCCTACATTTTTGAAATGGATGCAGATTTTTCGCACAATCCTAAAGACCTTATCCAACTGCGAAAAGCATGTGTGGATGGTGCTGATTTAGCTATTGGATCCCGGTACGTAAAAGGCGTAAACGTTGTAAACTGGCCAATGGGCCGGGTCTTGATGTCGTATTTTGCCTCCAAATATGTGCGGTTTATTACAGGCATAGCCATTCAGGATGCTACAGCAGGATTTAAGTGCTATAAACGGAAAGTTTTAGAAACCATTAAGTTAGACCAAATCAAGTTTGTGGGCTATGCCTTTCAAATAGAGATGAAATTTACAGCTATACTTCATGGCTTTAAAGTGGTAGAAGTACCTATAATTTTTACAGACCGAACAGAGGGCACTTCAAAAATGAGCACCCGCATTTTTAGAGAAGCTTTTTTAGGAGTAATCCAGTTAAAAATAGGCAGTTGGTTCAGGAAATATCCTAAATCGGTTTAAACTTTTGGCTCCTGCTGGCTAAGGCAATGGAAACTACCTAAGCCCCAAATAATATCAGTAGAATCCAATCCTACGGTTTCCCTTTCAGGAAAGCACGATGCAATAATTTCTAAAGCCTTATCATCTTTATCGCATCGATAAGTGGGCACAATCACATGCTTGTTGCTGATATAAAAATTAGCATATGATGCTGGCAATCGGGTATTTTCATAGATAACAGCATCGGGCATGGGCAATTCAATAACATTTAGCTGTTTTCCGTTTAATAGCCGCATGCTGCTAAGCTGCTTTAAATTGGTTTGAAGAAATCCGTAGTTTTCATCCTGTTTATTAGTTTCAACTACAGAAAGCACAGTATCTTCATTCACAAATCGGATAGTATCATCGATATGCCCATCGGTATCATCGCCAACTATGCCCTCATCTACCCAAAGCACCTGTTCCATACCATAATAATTGAATAAATGTTGCTCAATCTGCTTTTGATTAAGGTGCGGATTGCGGTTTTTGTTAAGCAAACAGCAGGCTGATGTCAGGACTGTTCCTTTGCCATTAAATTCTACTGAGCCACCTTCCATTATTATTCCCGGATGGAAAACAGGGATATTGAGTTCCTTTCCAATTATAGTTGGAATCACATCATCCAGATCAAAGGGCGGATATTTGCCGCCCCAGGCATTAAATCCCCAGTCTACTATAACCTTCTTTTGCTCAGCAACTGTATTTATTAAAAAAGCTGGCCCATGATCGCGGCACCAGGCATCGTTAGTTGGATGAAAATAAAACTCCACTTGCTTCATATCAACACCTGCGCTTTGCAAATGCCA
>JAYVNR010000149.1:0-5263 GCA_043758305.1 Pedobacter sp.
AATCCCGAATATGCCTTCATCCGAACAAACACCGTTTGAGATATAGGAGGGAAGTGAAGCACCGGATATAAAAAAGCATATTGCTTTGTATTTCCAGCACGCAAATTTGGGGTATTGTCAACTTGAATGTACGCCGGGTCTGCCGGGTGGTTTACATTATCAAAATACCATTCAATTTTTGTGACTTCGCCAAAAGCAAGCGTTGCTTTATCTTCAAAAATAACTGGCTGATCGCTGCAAAGCTGTGTGGGGTTCAATACATTAAAATCTGGTTTGGGGATACTGCCAGAAATGACAAAAGGCTTAATCAGCGTAACTGAGCATCCATTTGCCGCAGTAACCGTTAAAGTTACCTGATAAGTGCCAATTGAAGAATAAGCATGAGTTGGGTTTTGAGCTGTTGATGAATTGGAAGCGCCTGAAGCATTTCCATCTCCAAAATCCCACAGATAGCTAAGAGGTTTTCCACCTGCATCTACATCCGATCTGTCTGTAAACTGTGCAATTCCATCATCAAGGCAGGCAGCAGGCAAATCAAACTTTACGATTGGCACAGCCTTTAATGTAATAGTCTGGGTTATCTCTGCAACGCAGCTTGTGTTTAAGCCGCTCCCGGAAAAAGCTACCATGCGTACTGTAATAGTTTTGCTTAAAGGAGTGCTAAAAGCCGGGTATAAATGCGAATAGACATGTGCAGGCCCAGCACGTGGATCCGGAAAATCATCTGTCACCTTTATTGCAGGGCTATTGCCATAGTCATAATACCAGTCAATCCGGGTAAGCTCTCCAAAATCTACTGTTGCAATATCCTCAAATTGTACCGGCTGATCGCTGCATAATGCAGTTGCATTTTTCACATTAAATGCTGCTTTGGGCGTGCTCCCATTTACTGTAAACTTTTGGCTTAATATAGTAATGCATCCATTTGCCGAGGTTGCAGTTAAAGTCACCGTATAATAACCCGACTTTGTATAAGCGTGCTTTCCATCAACAGCTGTAGAAGTGTTGGGGCGTTGGCTGTTGGCAAATTGGTCTCCAAAATCCCATAAGTAAGTAAGCGTAGAGTTATCGGCAATTGTGGTTTTATTAATGAATTTTGCTTCAACATCGTTCAGGCAAAAATCTGGCATCTCAAACTTTGCTACAGGCAAATTATGGATTATAATAGTTTGTGAAAATACATTGCTTGCGCAGCCCTTATCTGTTTCTACAACTAATTTTACTGTGTATGTTCCCGGCAGGATAAAGGTATGTGATGGGTTTTGCGAAGCTGCCGTACCGGGATTTGCTGCTGTTGAATTAGCATCGCCAAAATCCCATGTCCATTTTACAATTGTGCCCTCATTTGCTATAGATTTATCTGTAAAAACAATTGCCTGATCCTGGCAGGTAATAGCCTGTGGAGTAAATTTAGCATCGGGTGGTTTATTTATATGTATTACAGTAATAGGCGTTGGCGCCGACTGGCAGCCGCTTGCTCCCTCCACCATGAGGGTTACGTTATAATCTCCGGGCTTAGCGTAAGCATGTGTGAAAGGGGTGCCATCTGTTCTGATTTCGACTGGGCTTCCGTCGCCGTAATTCCAATACCATTTTACAATTGTGTTGCCATTATCTGTGCTTGTGCTGGTAAGGGTAATTGGGGCAGCGATGCAGGCTTGGGTTTGATTGCTTGTGAACGAGGGGGAGGGCACCGGGTAAACAATATAGTCAAGATCAAATTCATCTGTTGAGCCACAGCCATCGGATGTAGGTTTTTCTGAAAATAACTTTATAGTATAGGTTTTTGCAATATTATATTTGGTTCCTTGCGATAATTTATAAACATATTGGGTTTGGCCGTTTGCCTGATAAGCAGTATCCCGAACTATTGGTACTTGAGCAGGGGCAGTTCCATCGCCTAAATCAAGAGTAAATTTGGTAGGCTGATATGCTAAAGTAACTTTAAAATCATAAGGTTCATTTACACAACCGGTTGCTTTAATGTTTGTGGTAGAGGTAACCTGTGCCTGTATCCCTTTGGAAACTAAATTTGCGCCAGCGGCGTAGCCGTATGATTCGGCCATTCCAAATCCATAGGCTATAGCGTTAAACCCCCCGGTAGCAGTTAGGTTATGAGTTCCTGAAACAACAGATAATTGTGCATAAGAATACCCATTTGAACCTGTAAGAGGCAAAAAATTTGCACTCTTACTAACGCCATCCAATTGAAATGAGGGAGCATCAGCCGTTTTTATAACCACATTAATATAATGAGACAGTATTTTATACTGGTCTGTGGAATACATGGTAATATTGGTAAGCGTTTGCTCTAATGGGTTTAGATAAATCATTTCTGGGTCGCCATACTGTTCATTTTTTGTAGTGCAATTTATATTCTGATTTTGAGTAGTTGCATATTGCACAACCTGTATGGCTTTGTCAGACTCAATGTAGTTTGGAACAGTGCTTGAGAAATCATAGTAAAGATTGTTAGCAAAGTTTGATGATGGTACTATCGCTCCGTTGAGCTTTACGACAGCTGTTGGATTGCTCTTAAAAATCCGGTATATATCGTAATTGCGTGAGTTTAACGGAACTGTCGCAAACGTATTGCCCCATGTTGTGACAGGGTAAGCTTGCTGAAACAAATTGTCTCCCGACCCTGCTAAAGTGGGGAAACAGCCAATAGAAATTTTTCCGCTACCGGAAAAAACGGCAATTTTTTTACATGGATCTGAAGTAGTAGAAACTGTTTTAATAAGCGATCCGGTCAAATCTGTTCCTTGATATGGATCTGTACCCCTTGTTTGTGTACCTAAAACATTATAAATATCTCCTTTCATCAAGGTGATAGGTGCAGAAGCAACCCCGGGAACAAGTACGCCTCCCTGAACTGTTGCTGACGGTGTTATCACAATTTGCGTATTATCTTCTACTGCTACTACAAAAAAATATGAATAAGCATTATTGGAATTTGAAACCTGGCTATAATTGATCGAATAATACTCTTTGCCCAATGTATTGGTAGGGAGTACTAAAGTAGCTCCAGATACTCTATCGGCAAAAATATGTGCATAAGCTACAATGGGCTTTAACGAGGTAAGATGAATACCTTTATTGGTAATTAGACCAGACTGTACACCCAGATATGCGGTTTGTGGGACACTTAAAGTGGTTATGGCATTAGCTGTAACTGTGAAAGGAGTAGCTACACCCCCTACTATCATAGACCCTGATGTATTTACATCAGAAGTAATATATAAACGCATTTGCTGGGTGCCGGTGCCAGCATCTATATGATTCCCATAACCTAGCCAAAAATCCGTTCCTTTATTCGAAGTTCCTTGTGCAAGGCAGGTATTGCTAACTAAAATAAGCAAACAGCAGGCAAGCGCAAGAAGCGTTCTTTTAAATAACATTGATTTTATTTGTATTTTGAATAGGTATCTGAACAAAGGTTTAAAGCTAAGTATTATTTTAGATACTTATTCATGCTTAGGGCAATCCGTTGGCTAGAGCTATAAAAAAGCTATAAAATTTAAAGCTTATAAATTCAATTCCGCATTTGAAATAAGAAACCAAAATACATGACAGTACATGACAGTTTGAGATTTTATAGTTGCGTAATTTGAGGCGTTTATTTACCAATTATAAACATTAAACAACCTTAGCATATGCAAGTAATTTTTGGTGTGATCTTCCATTTTATCGGAGGCTTTGCCTCCGGCAGTTTTTATATACCCTATAAAAAAGTTAAGGGCTGGGCTTGGGAGAGTTATTGGATAGTTGGGGGAATATTTTCCTGGCTCATCGTTCCGCCGGTGGCCGCTTATCTCACTATCCCGGGTTTTATGGATATCATCCGCAGCACACCGGGCTCAATATTGGGCCTTACATATTTGTTTGGAGTGCTATGGGGAATAGGCGGATTGACTTACGGATTGGGTGTGCGTTATTTAGGAGTTGCATTAGGCAGCTCTATAATCCTCGGCCTATGTTCTGTATTCGGAGCGCTGATACCTTCGTTTTATTATAATTTATATCCCAAAGAAGGCAAAGATTCTTTCAGCGATTTGATGAGCAACAAATGGGGCCAGATAGTGCTATTGGGGATAGTGGTTTGTGTAATAGGAATAATAATATGTGGCAAAGCAGGCATAATGAAAGAAAAAGACCTTTCTGCCGGGGGAAAACTTACAGCGTAGGCATTGGCATACATGATAGCTCGGCAGCTGTTATTCCTTTTTTTGCCAATTTTCAGGAACCATTTGTGCTAATTTCTACGGGCACATGGTGCGTTAGCCTAAACCCTTTTAATGCATCGCCCTTAACAATAGAAGAGCTTGAAAGCGATTGCTTTTGCTTTATCAGTTATCGCAACCAGCCAGTAAAAGCTTCCAGATTATTTGCCGGATATGAGCATGAGCTACAGTGCAACCGCTAGCAGCACATTTCGGCTTTAGCGAAGATTTTTATAAAAATATACTTTATAGTCCCGAAACGATGAACGGGATTAAGAAATCAAATTTTGCGCAAAGCAACAAACTGGTTAACCAGGTCATTGAGTCGAGCTTTAAAGAGCGCAACTTAAGCGAGTTTGCCAATGCAGAAGAAGCATATTACCAATTGATGATAGATTTGGTTGAGCAGCAGGCCTTATCTAACTTATTCAAGCCATTTTAAAAAGCCTCGCCCCGGGTCAGGAAATGCACATTGTGATTGTTGACAATGGGCGGTCTGTGCAATTGGGCAGGCCAGATTTCAGAAATTCGTTAAAATGTATCCGTTGCGCTGCCTGCTTTAATACTTGCCCGGTTTACAGGCGCAGTGGAGGGCACAGTTATCATAATGCTATTGCGGGCCCTATCGGAGCTATTTTAGCACCCAACCTTGATATGAAACAATATGCAGACTTACCGTTTGCCTCTACGCTTTGTGGTTCATGCTCCAATGTTTGTCCGGTTAAAATTGATATTCATGATCAGCTTTACAAATGGCGCCAAGTGATTGTAAAGGAAGGCTATGCCACTACTACAAAAACCCTTGGAATGAAGGTTATGAACTGGACGCTTTCATCCCCGTTCCTGTTCCGCAATGGTGGCAAAGCGGGCAGGCTGTTTTTGAAATATGCGCCCTTTGCTGTAGAAAATAAAATGAACCCCTGGTTTTTGCACCGTGAAATGCCAGCTCCTCCAAAAGAGTCTTTTGGTGAATGGTACAAGAAAAATAGAAGGCAGAATGGTCAATAGTAGAGAAAAAATACTATCCGCGATAGCACAAA
>JAYVNR010000150.1:0-15469 GCA_043758305.1 Pedobacter sp.
GAAGAAGTGATAAATTTCGATCTGATAAAAGAACAGATAAAAGTAGCAGCAGGCATTCCCATTTCCGGGAAGAATTATTTGCCAGCAATGCATGCTATAGAATGCCGCATCAATGCAGAAGACCCATTTAATGATTTCAGGCCATCGCCCGGGAAAATAACCAATTTCCATTCTCCGGGTGGGCACGGAGTAAGGGTGGACACCCATGTGTACTCTGGGTATCAGATACCACCAAACTACGATTCCATGATAGCCAAGCTTATCTGTGTTGCACAAACCCGCGACGAGGCAATTTGCACTATGGAGCGTGCTTTAAGCGAATTTGTGATTGAAGGTGTTAAAACTACTATTCCTTTTCACCTGAAATTAATGAAGGATCCTAATTTTAGAGCAGGCAACTTTACTACAAAGTTTATGGAAACTTTTGATATAGAAGCCTGATGATTGCCCATTGCCAAACTTTTCTTCAAAATAACACGTAACTGCCATAGCCATTTAAACAGAATGGTGTTTTTGGTTTAAACCTGATGAGCGAAAAAAAATCACGTACAGAAAACCTTATAGAAACCATACGAAATAAGGGCAAATCTATCGAGTCCGAAATGTCATTTTTTGACCATTTGGAAGTATTGAGATGGCATTTGATACGTGCATCTGTAGCTATTGTAGTATTTACAGCTTTGGCTTTTGCGTATTATGATGTTATTTTCAAGGACATTATTATGGGGCCTAAAAACCCACAATTCTGGACTTACCGAATGATGTGCATCATTGGAGACAAATTCAATCTTGGGCCTGGTTTTTGCATTACAAAAATCCCTTTCACTATCATCAACACAGAATTAGCCGGTCAGTTTACCCTTCAAATGAATTCGGCATTTATGATTGGGATTGTTTTAGGTGTTCCTTATTTGCTATATGAAATATGGCGTTTTGTAAAACCCGGGCTTACAGATATTGAGAGGCGCTCAGCCAGTGGTTTTGTTTTTTATGCCACTTTCTTATTTGCTTTAGGAGTGTTGTTTGGATACTTCATCATAGCACCTTTATCTGTAAATTTCCTGTCTAATTATATTGTTAGCGGAGACATAGCTAACATGATCTCCATTGATTCATATCTTTCTACCGTTGCCACCCTCACCCTAGGGACAGGTATAGTTTTTGAATTGCCTATTGTTATTTTCATCCTCTCTAAGATGGGCATCATGACGCCTAAGTTTATGCGCTCTTCCCGTAGGTATGCTATTGTAATTATCCTGATTGTTGCTGCTGTAGTAACACCAACTCCGGATCTATTAACCATGAGCGTAGTGGCATTCCCGTTATTTATTTTGTATGAACTAAGCATAGGTGTATCTGCCATGGTAGAAAAGCGCAAGAAAAAAGCAGAAATTGAATTTTACAATAGCTAATGGAAATTAAGGATATCAAAATTGCTATTGGAGCAGATCATGCCGGGTTTGATTATAAAGAGATGCTTAAAGCAACCCTGGAAGATTATGATATAAAAGATTTTGGCACATACAGCAATGCTTCTGTAGATTATCCGGATTTTGCACATCCCGTAGCATTAGCAGTAGAAAATGAGGAATGTTTATTGGGCATACTAATTTGCGGAAGCGCCAATGGAGTAGCAATTACAGCAAACAAACATCAGGGTATAAGAGCAGCTATTTGTTGGACGGTTGAGTTAGCTCAGTTAGCCAGAGCGCATAATAATGCAAACATTTTATGCCTTCCCGCAAGGTTTATTTCTGAAGAACTTATGAAAGCTATTACAAATGCCTTTTTAAGCACAGGCTTTGAAGGCGGCAGGCATGCGGCCAGAGTTGGTAAGATTTCATGTTAAAAGGTTAAATAAAAATAAAATGAAGAAGCTATTAATTTGTTTGGTATCGTTAAGCATAACGATACAGGTTTGTGCACAGAATAAAAAAGCAATAAAATACGCTAAGCAGATATCTGTAAAAGGCGCCACAAAACATAACAATACTTGCATCTGATGAGTATGAAGGTAGGGAAACAGGCAAAGCAGGAGCAGAAAAAGCGGCACAGTACCTAGCACGCGAATTTAAAAACTTAGGGCTTGAAGCTCCGGTAAACGGATCATATTTTTTACAAATCCCCTTGGTAGAACCTGCTTTTACAGTAAAATCGTTCGCGGTAAATGGCAAGCCCTTGGTTAACGGAAAGGATTATTATGTGGCAGGCAGCCCTGATCCTAAAAATATAAGCACAAATGAAATAATATTCATCGGATATGGCATTGGCGCTGAGAATTACGATGATTTGAAAGGAATTGATATTGCTGGAAAAACGGTACTGATGATCAACAAGGATGAACCTATAAAAGAGGGCATTTCCTGGATCACTAAAACTAAAGAAGCCTCGGATTGGGGAAAAGCGCAGGGAAGGGCAGGAACTAAAAGGGTCCAGTTTATCCAAAGCAAAAAGCCTGCGCTTATTTTAGCTGTTAGCCCTGATGTGCAGCCAATGCTTGATAGGATGGGCGGAATTCCTGCATCTTCTGGTGGCAGGTTATCCATTAAGCCGGAAGCTGCCCGTCTGGCAAACCCTCTTGCTGCGGTTTTTAATATTGCCCCGCAGCTTGCCAACCAGTTATTGGCATCTTCGGGCACTACGTACGATAAATTAAAATCTGATATAGACAACAACGGCATCCCACAAACTAGAAGCTTAAAAGTAAATCTCACTGCTGATTACTGCACAATTTATAAGGATGTTAAAGCCGTTGATGTATTAGGTTATATGCCCGGTACAGATTTAAAAGATGAAGTTCTGGTTTTCTCTGCTCACTATGATCACATCGGTTTAACTACAAGTGGAGAAGATAAAGTAAATAATGGCGCAGATGATGATGGCTCGGGCACAACCGGGATCCTGGAAATTGCTAAAGCCTTCGCGAAAGCTAAAAAGCAGGGAAATGGCCCACGCCGCAGTATTTTATTTTTAGGCAATGTGGGCGAAGAAAAAGGTTTATTGGGTTCTGAATATTATAGTGAACATCCTGTTTTCCCTTTAGAAAAAACTATTGCAGATTTAAATATCGATATGATTGGCCGGGTAGATCCTTCTCACAAAGACAATCCTGAATATTGCTATCTTATTGGCTCAGATAAGTTGAGCACAACTCTGTATAAAATCAGCGAGGAGGCAAATAATACCTACACCAAGCTCACTATAGATTACAAATACAACGATCCGAATGATCCGGAGCGGATTTATTACCGCTCAGACCATTACAACTTTGCCAAGCACAATGTGCCGATTATCTTCTATTTTAATGGTGTGCATGAAGATTATCATAAGCCTAGCGACGAGGTTAGCAAAATAAATTTTCCATTGCTTGTTAAAAGGGCACAGCTTGTATTTTTTACAGGATGGGAACTCGCAAACCGGAATGAGCGGCCTAAAGTAGATGTGGCTAATAATATGCCCGTAACCAGATAGGAATATTATTAAAAAAGCTTTTTAGGATTGTATTGAAAATTTCATTTTTATTTACGACATTTGCAAACTCTTAAAAGCTGAAGTTTAATACAAACGATACATAATATAAGCCATGTCTAAGATTTGTGATTTAACAGGAAAAGCGCCAATGAATGGTTATAACGTTTCTAACTCGAACGCCAAGACCAAGCGCAAATTTTATCCTAACCTGAAGGTTAAAAAATTCTTTATACCCGAAGAAAATAAGTGGATAACGCTGAAAGTTTCTACTTCGGCAATTAAAACAATCAATAAAAACGGCATAACTGCTGTTATCAATAAATTCCTTAAAAAAGGATACGTTTAATATATTAAGCAATGGCTAAGAAAGGCAATAGAGTTCAGGTGATTTTAGAGTGTACCGAACACAAAGAGAGCGGGATGCCAGGCATGTCTCGTTACATAACCAAAAAGAACAAAAAGAACACTACAGAACGTTTGGAATTGAAAAAATTCAATCCTGTTTTGAAGAAAGTTACTGTTCACAAAGAAATTAAATAGATAAGGTTGTAACGTTGAAATTCAACATTACAACGTTCAACATTAAACATATAAGAACATGGCAAAGAAAGTAGTTGCAACCCTGAAAACCGGAAAAGGAAAAGAGTACTCCAAAGTAATCACTATGGTTAAATCTCCTAAAACCGGCGCTTATTCTTTCAAAGAAATTATAGCACATAACGATCATGTTAAAGATGCTATTGATGCAGCAAAGTCTGCATCTCACTAAATAACATAAAAGAATATTAAAGAGCCGTCCCGATAAAATCAGGAGGGCTCTTTTTTGTTAAAGGCATTTACTATGGGATTATTCGATTTTTTCAAAAAGAAAGAAACTACTGTACAAGAACAGGAAGCGCTTGATAGGGGGCTCGAAAAAACCAAAGAGGGTTTGTTCTCCAGAATCACCAAGGCAGTTGTAGGGAAAGCTACTGTAGATGATGATGTGCTGGATGAATTGGAAGAAATCCTGGTAACATCGGATGTGGGCGTAAATACAACGCTTAAAATTATAAAACGTATAGAAGAACGTGTTGCCCGCGATAAATATATAAACACTTCCGAACTTAACTCAATCCTCCGGGAGGAAGTACAGGGGCTTCTTTCTGAGAATAACAGCAACGACTTTCATAATTTCGAATATGGCACACATAAACCTTATGTAATTATGGTGGTTGGCGTAAACGGGGTGGGAAAAACTACCACTATTGGTAAACTGGCAAATAAGCTGAAACATGCCGGAAGCAAGGTTGTGCTGGGTGCGGCGGATACTTTTCGTGCAGCTGCTGTAGACCAGCTGAAATTGTGGGGCGAACGGGTCAATGTGCGTGTGGTTGCACAGCCTATGGGATCGGATCCGGCATCAGTAGCTTTTGACACCTTGCAATCGGCTGTTGCCAATGGCGATGACGTAGCAATTATTGATACTGCTGGTCGTTTGCACAATAAAGTGGCCTTAATGAATGAGCTTACTAAAATTAAAAACGTGATGCAAAAGGTTGTCCCAGGCGCACCGCACGAAATATTGTTGGTTCTGGATGCTTCAACCGGGCAAAATGCTATAGAGCAATGCCGGCAGTTCACACAAGCTACTGATGTAAACGCTTTAGCGCTCACTAAATTGGACGGAACAGCAAAGGGCGGTGTTGTAATCGGGATTTCCGATGAGTTTAAAATCCCGGTCAAATATATTGGAGTTGGCGAAGGAATAGATCATTTACAGTTGTTTGACCGTAAAGAATTTGTAAATTCACTCTTCAAGTGATTGTATTGTAATTTTTAGATATGGAAAGCATAATAATCCACTCTAACAGCAAGAAAGATTTGAATCTTTTGCAACAGTTAGCAGAGAAGATGGGGCTTGAAGCACATTTGCTAACTCGGGCAGAAAAGGAAAACCTAGCATTTGCCAAATGTATTCAGGCAAATAACCCAGCAGAAAATTTAATGATGGAAGATGCTGTAGCTTACTATAACAAGTTAAATAAGGCTGATTAAGGTGTTTCACATCAGCTATAATAAGAAATTTTTAAAAGACCTTGCCGCTATCCCATGTAAATATCGAGCAAAAATTGAGGGATTAGGATTTTCAGAAATCTCAAAATATTCCACCTTATCTAATATTAAGAATTTAAAAAAGCTTAAAGGGTACGATTTATTTTATCGCATCCGAGTAGACGATTACCGCATCGGACTAAAAGCTGATGAACGAACGTTAGTATTCGAACGAGTCTTGCACCGAAAAGACATCTACAATTTATTCCCATAATCATCCAAGTGAGAACAAAAATATCTGATTTAAAAAGTGTTATCAAACCCAAAGTAAACGTAATCACACTCGGTTGCTCCAAAAATCTGTATGATTCAGAAGTGCTAATGGGACAGCTTCGCGGTGGCAACATTAATGTAGAGCATGAGTCGGGGCAGATAGGCAGAGATGATATTATTGTGATTAATACCTGCGGATTTATTGATAATGCAAAGCAGGAATCTATTGATACCATCCTTCAATACAGCGAGTTAAAAGAGCAAGGAAAAGTTGGGAAAGTAATTGTTACTGGTTGCCTTTCTGAACGATACAAACCTGAACTTACGGCGGAAATTACCAACGTAGATGCCTGGTTTGGCACCAATGACCTTCAAGGAATGTTGACCGAACTAGGTGTGAATTACCGCCATGAGCTAATTGGCGAGCGCTTGCTTACTACCCCATCCCACTACGCATATTTTAAAATTGCCGAGGGCTGTAACCGCCCATGTTCTTTTTGCGCAATACCGCTAATGCGTGGAAAACACGTTTCAAGAACAATTGAAGATTTGGTAAGGGAGGCGAAAGCGCTGGCTAAAAACGGCACAAAAGAGCTTATCCTCATTGCACAAGACCTAACCTATTATGGCTTGGATTTGTACGGAAAACGTAATCTGGATGAACTTCTTCGCCATCTCTCTGATGTGGAAGGCATTGAGTGGATCCGTTTGCAGTACGCCTATCCATCCGGCTTCCCCAAGGAGATTTTAGATGTAATGAACGAACGAAGCAACATTTGCAAATATCTTGATATGCCTTTGCAGCATATTACCGATAACATGCTCAAGTCTATGCGGCGGGGCATCACCAAGCAAAAAACTATTGATTTGGTAAACGACATCCGTAATAAAGTCCCCGGCATCGCCTTACGCACTACATTGATTTGCGGCTATCCCGGGGAAACCGAACAAGATTTTCAGGAAATGAAGCGCTGGGTTGAAGAAACCCGTTTTGACCGTCTGGGGTGTTTTACCTATTCGCACGAAGAAAAAACCCATGCACATAATCTGATTGATGATGTTCCACAGGAAGTTAAAGAGCAGAGAGTGGATGAAATAATGGAGGTTCAACAGGGAATATCGTATGAAATAAACCAGCATAAAATTGGGCTGACTCTTAAGGTATTGATCGACAAAAAAGAAGGCGATTATTTTGTTGGGCGCTCACAATTCGATTCTCCAGAGGTTGATAATGAGGTTTTAATAGAAGCAAAATCCCAGTATGCTACGGTAGGAAGTTTTGTAAATGTAAAAATTGACAGGGCAGAAGATTTTGATTTATATGGTAAAATTGTCAAATAAAGGCTTCAGGGAATGGATTTTATTAATTTGGCCTAATTTAGTCCCTGATGAAAGCAACTTACATCGATTATAGCGATACCAATTCGTTTTCTGATACAGTTCTTAGCTATCTTAAAAATGATCCCAAGCTAAAGCCTTTCATCTCTTTTTCGCCAACCATAGAAGGGTTTGCCGGCTTTTTGAAAGCCAAGAAAGTAATTGCAGACCGCAAAGTTCTAGTAAACGTTTTAGAGGAGCAGTATTCGACAATTACATCACCATTAGTTGCTAAAAACATTGCCTTGCTAAGCAATGATAATACGTACACTATCACCACTGGGCACCAGCTCAATATTTTTACCGGGCCGCTATACTTTATTTTTAAAATAGTTACGGCTATCAACCTTGCTTCGCAACTTAAGAAAGAATTTCCAGATAAAAACTTTGTGCCTGTTTACTGGATGGCAACAGAAGATCATGACTTTGCCGAGATTAACCATACCAGCTTATACGGCAAGAAAATAAATTGGGAAACAGATGCCTCGGGAGCAACCGGTAGGATGAGCACATCTTCTATGATCAATGCCATCCGGTCTTACACAAGTGCTTTGGGAATGACTGCGAACGGGATTGAATTGAGCAAAATTGTTACTCAGGCTTATCAGGATCATGATACCCTTGCAGAAGCAACGCGGTACCTGGTGAATGCCCTGTTTGGCAAATATGGGCTGATAATAATAGATGCTGACGATATCCGCTTAAAAAGCCAGTTTGCTCCGTACATCGAACAGGACATTTTAGAGCAAAACAGCTATCGCGAAATAAATAAAAGCACTGCCCAATTAAATAATGAAGGGTTCAATACTCAGGTGCATGCCCGCGAAATCAATTTCTTTTATTTGTTAGATGGATTTCGTGAACGTATAAGCTTTGAAGGCGGAATGTATTATGTGCTTAACAGCGATCTGAAATTTACAACAGAAGAACTAAGGCACGAAATCCGTTTACATCCTGATCGGGTCAGCCCCAACGTTGTACTTCGCCCTTTGTATCAGGAAGTTATCTTGCCTAACCTGGCGTACATCGGTGGGGGAGCTGAAGTGGTTTACTGGCTACAGCTAAAACATAATTTTGATTTCTATCAGATAGATTTCCCCATTTTGGTGCTTAGGAATTCTGCTATGCTTGCCGATGAAAGCTTAGAAAGCAAAACGCATCGTTTAGGCCTGCGCTTTGATGATGTTTTCCGATCTGCAGATGAATTAAAAAAAGATTGGGTGATAAAAAACTCAGATCATGATCTCCAGCTTTCTGCAGAATGGGAAGAATTGAACCTTGTTTTCGAGAAGATTAAAACCCGTGTATCTCGGATTGATCCTACGCTTTCTGCCAGCACAGAAGCAGTAAAAGCCCGATTGCACAAACAATTGTCAAAACTCGAAAAGAAATTGTTGCGGGCAGAAAAGCGGAATTATACAACGGCATTGTTGCAGATAGATGCTATCCATGAAAAATTGTTTCCGGGTGGCGGTCTACAGGAGCGCACCGAAAACATTGGTGCATTTTACGTAAAGCATGGGCCAGATTTGATAAAGGAATTGATACGGTACTTTAAGCCTCTGGACTTTAAATTTACTATACTATCCTGACATGGGCAGTCAATTTATCACCTTCAGAGAAGAAGAGCTGCGAGCGTTTGCCATAAGCATTTTCAATGCAATGGGCTGCTCTGCAGAGCACGCCTCGCTGGCTGCCGATGTGCTTATTAAATCAGATTTGCGTGGAATCGATTCGCACGGGCTGGCCCGCCTGAGCGGCTATGTACGATTATGGGAGAAAGACAGGATCAATGCAAAGCCGGATATCAAAATAGTTCACGAAACTGCCACCACAGCAACTGTTGATGGGGATAGCGGCCTGGGCCTGGTAGTTGCCCCATTTGCTATGAAAATCGCCATTGAGAAGGCCGAGAAATATGGATCAGGTTGGGTGGCGGTTCGCAACTCCAATCATTTCGGCATAGCCGGATACCATGCTCTGATGGCCGTGGAAAAAAATATGATCGGCTATGCTATGACAAATGCAAGCCCGCTTGTTGCGCCAACGTTTACCACAGAAAGATTGCTTGGAACAAACCCGATGTGCTACGCTTTTCCGGCAGGAAAATATCCGCCTTTAATTGTAGATATGGCTACTTCTGCCGCTGCTAACGGGAAACTGGAAATAGCCCAGCGACAGAATAAACCGCTACCGGAAGGCTGGGTGCAAACCAATGTTGGAGATAGAACCACTGATGCACATGCGCTAAAATCGGGCGGTTCCTTATTGCCTCTCGGGAGTGATAGGGAACACGGAAGCCATAAAGGTTTTGGATTGGGCGCAACAGTAGATATTCTTTCCGCGGTATTATCAGGGGCAAATTATGGGCCTTGGGTGCCTCCGTTTGTGGCATTTATAGATCCATTGCCAGATTTGCCCGGGCTTGGTATCGGGCATTTTCTGGGAGCTATGCGTGTAGATGGCTTTCGACCGATTGAGGATTTTAAAGCTGATATGGATAAGTGGATCGAGCGGTTTAAATCAGCTAAACCAATCGATGAAAATCAGCCAGTGATTATTCCCGGAGAACCGGAATTGGAAGCTGAGAAAGTACGGAAGGCGAATGGCATACCGATAGTGGATGTGGTTGTGCAGGATTTGGATAATCTTGCTAAAAAATTAGGGGTTGCTTCTCTCAGCTAATCTAAAACCGATTATTTTCCAGCAAAACGCACTGGCGGATGCTCCTGCAATTGGTGCAATAAAATAAATCCACAAATGTTCCAAATGTCCTGAAACAATTGCAGGCCCAAACGATCTTGCAGGATTCATTGATGCTCCGGTTATGTTGCCGGCAAAGTAGGCTTCCAGAAAGACAACTGTCCCAATCAGCAAAGCAGCATATTTCCCCACTTCCTTAAAGCCATGCGATACAAGCATTATAACCAGCATGAGGAAAAATGTTAGAAAAAATTCAATTATCAAGGATTGTAATTCCGTTCCTGACGGATTTGTTGAACCTAAAAACTCATTGTGGCGGAAAATCAGATGTAGGATAAGGCTGCCCGTTAATCCACCTGCTAACTGGCTTATCAGATAGGGGAAAATCAAATTCAATGGGAACTTTTTTACAACCGCAAATGCAATGCTTACGGCCGGGTTAAAATGTGCCCCGGAGCTTTTTCCAAACAAGTAAATCATCGCCATTACAGTAGAGCCAAATATCAGCGATATCCAAAACTGGCTAACCGCATACAATTCATCCCCTACTACCACTATGCCGGTGCCGAAAAAGACTATGGCAAATGATCCTGTAAATTCCGCTAAGTATTTTTTCACAGGGTTGTATCCACAAAATTGCGGCTGTAAGATTTGATCATGTCCCTAACTTCGGCAAATTGATTTTGGATTTCTTCGCCAGTTCCTTTTGCCTTAGCGGGATCGGGAAAATTGTAATGGAATTTTTTTGCTTTTGATGGGAAATAAGGGCAGTTTTCTTTGGCATTATCGCAAACCGAGATTACATAATCGAAATCTATATCTATGTATTCATCTACATTGTTAGAAGTATGGTTTGAAATATCAATCCCATCTTCTTTCATTGTGGCTATGGCTTTTGGGTTTACGCCATGCGTTTCGATACCAGCGCTGTACACTTCAGCCTTTTCTCCAGCAAAAAATCGTAAATAACCTTCCGCGATTTGGCTTCGGCAACTGTTGCCTGTGCATAGCACCAATATTTTCTTTTTCATATCATTTGTTTTGCCGTCGTGAGAATTTCTTTTCAGAGCGTAGCCGAAGCATCCGTTCATTTCAAAATGCTTTTATGAGCGTTGCCCGGAGCGCCCATCAGCAGCAACCTCCGCCGGGCGTACAGCATGATGATGCAGCCAAGTTCACTATCTCATTTTTAGGTTCACTGTCTCCACAACTCCCGCCTCTTCCAATGGCTTTGCATTGGGTAAAATCAGGACGTAGGTCAACGATGATGTTTTCGCCATCTGGAACCAATCCGTTAGGGTACATTTGCCGGGTATCAAATTGTGAGTTTCCGAATTCAATTTTGACTATTGCATTGCCGTCCAATTTCATAGATTTTTCTACAAGCTCGATTATGGACATCGCTTTCCGGACCTTCATGGCTCTTTCCTGTTGTTTAATCGTAGGCTCCCATAATTGGACGATGATTTCAGTCCAGGTATTCAGTTTGCCTCCGCAATCTACCGAAGTGATAGGTGCCTGTTTTATTTCAGTAATGTGATAGGATGGGTCTACCCACTTGCTCTCGGCATATTGAAATTGAAGGTCTTTATCGGGATGTATGGCCAACGCTTCCCTGAAGCTCGCCCAATTCATTAAGTTAATCATTGTTTCCATTATCGTAATATTTCGATTAGTATATTCAAAAAAAATCAACAACAGCCTTTGACAGGCGCAAAGCCGGCGAAAAACTCGTTCAAAAGCGCTTGTGCCAATTTCCACTCGGTTTCATTAATGCAATAGCAAACTTTTGCTCCATCAATATCACCTTTTATTAATCCGGCATCTTTTAGCTCTTTTAAATGCTGTGAAACAGTGCTTTGTGATAGCGGAAGCTCGTCAACAATATCCCCGCAAATGCATGCCTGCTTTTTGATCAACAACTTTAGTATGGCAATCCTACCAGGATGGGCAAGTGCCTTTGCATACTTTGCCAGCTTGTTATCTTTAACCGAGAAGTCGTCTGCTTTTGATGCGCCCATAATATATCGCAATAATACGATTAATATTTACTACATGAAATAGTGGAGGGAATATAAAATTGCTTTCTACATCAGTAGGGCTATAGCTATTTTCAACTGCTTTCCACGAAGCTATTTTACTAAAAGGCAGGAAATTTAAAACAAAAGCCACCCCTTTTTTAAGGCGTGGCTTTTGTTTTGTTAGCTAAGATCCCACCGCGGTAGGGGGGACTCTTCTTATTATTTGGAGGCTTTATTTAATCCCCATAAATATCCTGCTCCAGCGTATTTTGCTAAAAAATGTTGCATTGTCATCCCAGCTCATCCATACAAAAAGAGCCTTGCCTACAACATGGTCTTCGGGTACAAAGCCCCAAAATCGGGAATCCAAAGAATTATGGCGGTTATCGCCCATCATCCAATAGTAATTCATTTTAAAAGTATACGAATCTGTTTTTTTGCCATTGATAAAAATGTCGCTCCCCTTTTGCTCAAATTTATTATTTTCATAAAGTGAGATTGCCCGCATATAAATGGGAAGTGTTGTGCTATCTAATTTCACGGTCCAGCCTTTTTTAGGTATTATCAAAGGACCAAAATTATCTTCGTTCCATTTATATTTTGGATCGTGCGGGAATACAGAATTAGAATAGTCATCTATAGCTCTGATTTGCGAATGGATTTCTTTCACGTTTGCCCATTTCTTCATATCCTCTGCCTGTTCGGCAGTTAGGGTAAAGCTATAATCGTATGCAGAAATCTGGCTTTCCTTATAGTCAATCCCCATTTCTTCAAACCTTTCCGGGTTAAATGGCTCACCGTTAGTTTTAACGTAATAATTTGTCTGCCCAAAATGTGGAGTTTCTGATGCTTTGCCATTTATATAAACCTGGGCATTAATAATCCGGATGGTATCTCCGGCAACTGCCACGCAACGCTTAATATAATTTTCCTGCTTGTCAACCGGCCTATGGACGATAGTATAACCGGGGTTGCTCCGTACAACCGATCTGTCCATCTGGCGTACCAGATCATAATAGCTTGCGCTTGATTGGGTTTCTAATACAACAGTATCTCCTTCCGGATAGTTGAATACTACCACATCGCCACGCTTTACCTCGCTAAACCCCGGCAAGCGGCGATAATCTAATTGAATGCCATCCCAGTATGCTTTAGTGCCTGTTAAAGGCATAGTGTGATGGGCAAAAGGAAATGCAACAGGTGTAATAGGGAGGCGTGCACCATAGTTAACTTTGCTGACAAATAAAAAATCTCCTATTAAAAGTGATTTTTCCATTGAGCCAGTGGGGATGGTATATGCCTCGATGAACAAGCCCCGTATTAAGGTGGCTGCAATAACTGCAAATATTATGGCATCAAACCATTCTCTCCCGGCGCTTTTTTTCTTTTTTACGATATTTTTCTTATCAGGATTTTTTGTCCAGAATTTCCAGTTCATATTTATTTATTTTCCAACGTATTAAAATCAAACATATCATCAACAGTATAAAAGCCGGTTTTCCCAAAAAGCCATTCTGCTGCCATTACAGCTCCTAGTGCAAACCCGGAACGATTATGAGCAGTATGCTTAAACTCAATATCGTCTACCTCAGAACTGTAAATTACAGTATGCGTGCCAGGCACATTTTCAATCCGGTGAGACTCAATAAGCAATTGGTTTGGCTTTGGGATAAGGCCCTCGCCTGAACCAATTAGTTCATTCTTCCACTCGTTTTTCCGTTGTAATCCTTGAATAATGCCTTCGGCAATGCTTATGGCTGTTCCGCTTGGCGAATCAAGTTTTTGGGTATGGTGAATTTCTTCAACCTGAACATCATATTGTGTGTGGCTATCCATAAGTTTTGCCAGAACCTTATTCACATAAAAAAATATATTTACCCCAATGCTGAAATTAGACGCATAGAGGAGGGAGCTGTTACTGATTTTGCATTTATTTTCAACTTCAGGCAAATCAGCATACCAACCAGTGGTTCCTACAACTACAGGGAGCTGAGCATCAAAGCAGGCATAGATATTTGCAAGAGCAGAATCGGGAGTGCTGAAATTTATGGCGACATCAGCCTTTTTCAGGTTTTCTACAGTAAACTGGCCCAGGTTGAAAGCATCTATTTTTAACGTTATTTCATGTCCGCGGCTAACTGCAATCTCTTCTATTATATGGCCCATTTTACCGTAGCCTAAAAGGGCAATTTTCATTTGTATGATTTGTTTAACGAAATACAACAGCCTGTCATAAATGTGGCTGCAAAGATAAAGTAAATTTTAAGGAGGGCACAGGGCGATAAGCGAATGCATTAAATTGCAATGCAGGGTGGATGTTCAGCGATAGGTCATCATTGATATCGAACCTCGCAAATTTAGCCTTTACATACGCATCTATAGCTTGCAAAGCGTAAAAGCCAACACCTGCAATTATGCTTAAATCCCGGTTACGGCGATAAAAATCTTTTACGGTTATAATACTGCTTGTACCGTACGGACTATAAATGGCATTTTTATGCACATCATTATTTGCCAGCCGATATTGTAATTCTTTGAGTGCTATGCTGTAGTGCTGTTGATAAAAGCCATAAACAAGCCCTATGCCAACAAAGCCTCCGTAAACAAATGGAAGCTTCCACGCCTGTTTATTGTAAATCTGGCCCAAGCCCGGTAAAATAAGCGATTTTCTCAGGGCGGTAATTGGCATTTTTTCTAAAGCCAATCGTGCAGAATCTTTAACAATAGCAGGCTTTGTAGCGGTAAGCGCTGTGCTATCGGGGCGTTTGTTTTTAGTGCCGGGCTTAAGCATGTTGCTGTCTACTTTAACAACACTATTATCTGTTTGGGCAAATACGCCGATGCCACAGGCTAAAAGCAGAAAAAGCAGTAAATAAAATTTAGGCATTACCAGTCTAATAATTCCAGGATACGGCTCAGGTCGTCATCAGAAAGAAAGGGGATTTCAATAGTGCCTTTTCCTTTCCCCTGAGCTTTTAATTTAACATGAGCAGCAAATTTTGAGCCTAAATCGTCCTGGATTTTCTGGTACTGAAAAGAATTAGATGGAGATTTGGAAACCGCTTTCGGCACCGTTTTCTGCTGTAAGATCTGACGCACTAAATCTTCGGTTTTACGTACAGAAAATCCCTTATCTATAACTTCTTTATAAACATAAAGCTGGTTGTCTACCTGCTCAAGCCCTAATATGGCTTTCGCATGCCCCATAGATATCTGAGCATCTCGGATGGAAGCCTGAATGGATGGCGGCAACCTCAAAAGCCGCAGGTAATTTGTAATAGACGAACGGTTTTTGCTTACCCTCTCGCCCAATTCTTCCTGCTTCAGGTTGCACTCATCCAGCATGCGCTGAAAGCTCAAAGCTACCTCTATAGCATTCAGGTTTTCCCGTTGTATGTTTTCTATCAGTGCCATCTCCAGCATTTGCTGGTCATTAGCGGTGCGTACATAAGCTGGTATTTCTGTAAGCCCTGCCAGTTTTGTGGCTCGTAAACGGCGTTCGCCGGAGATAAGCTGATATTGGTTAAAACCAAGCCTTCTAACAGTTATTGGCTGTATCAATCCTTGCAGGCGGATAGAATCAGATAGCT
>JAYVNR010000151.1:0-5182 GCA_043758305.1 Pedobacter sp.
AGTTTTAGAATAGGTTTTATCACTTCAGATTTTTACTTTTTCGCTGGGCCAAGGGTAGGGTTCAACACTAAGAAAGATTTCTCTTACACCCAGTTAAAGCAGCCTAATACAGAGGCAGAATTCAGTGCTTTTAGGAGTACCGTTTTCTCGGGTCAGATTGGGTTTGGGTATGATCACCTTATTTCTTCTCCTGCAAGTACCAGCAAAATCAGCATTTCGCCATTTTTATCCTTTCACCCCGTTTTGGGCGAAGATCCCCGAACTATAGAAAGTTGGTCTATTGCTACGATACGAACTGGCGTAGCATTTAAATTTGGCAAAGGCCCGGCTATTACCGATAAAGCAGCAAGGTAACCTATATAAGGGGCTGATATTTTAGCTTTGTAAGAAATTGCAAGCTTATATTTGCCCCTTATGAAAAGTTTTAAGAAATATTACACCATTCCTGCAAGCCCACAGGAAGTATACCTGGCATTAACAAACCCTGTTACAATACAGTTGTGGACAGGAGATGCGGCAGAAATGTCGACTGTGCCAGGCACCGAGTTTTCTATGTGGGATGGCAGCATCAGCGGTAAAAACCTGCAATTTGAGGAAAGCAAAAAAATTGTACAGGAATGGTATTTTGGCGAACAGGAGGAGCAGTCTGTTGTAACCATTACTCTCCACCCGGACAAAAAAGGCACTTCTGCCGAACTCAAGCATACCAATATTCCTGATGAAGATTATAAAAGTATTTCCGAAGGCTGGGATGAGTATTATTTTGGCGCTCTGATACAATTTTATGAAGAGTGACCGGAAACATCTGATAGTTGTAGTTTCATCATATAATCGTTCTGTACATCATTGCCTAAAACAAACTCTTTCTTGCCGAAAATTTTAAAGCCCAATCCCGCATAAAACTTTTGCGCTGCAAGGTTTTTCTCCCACACTATCAGCCAGATTACAGTATGATATTTTTCCAAAGCATAGCTTATGCAGTTTTCTGTTAGTTTTTTTCCAATTCCTCTCCCATGATATTCCTTGAGCACATAAATATGCTCCAGTTCTAATGGATTGCCAGAAAGGCCTTCGGGTGAATTGTTTGTGCTGTATTTGATATAACCCACCGCCGTTCCCTGATATTCGGCGATAAAAAAATGTGATCCGGGAGCATTAAATTCTTTACTAACCTGCCCGATGTTGAACTTTTGCGCCAGGTATAGCTCCATATCGCTTTGGGTGTTTTCGGCGGCATAGGTTTCATTGAACGTAGCATGGCCAAGAAGGGCTAGAGTTTCAATATCTTCTGAAACTGCTTCGCGGATTACAAGCATATGCAAAGGTAAGTTTATCTCCGATTTCCAAACGGGATGTTAAGGCCCCCAGCCTAAATGTTTTTCTTTCGTCCGCCAGCTGGCTTTTTGTCATCCTGAGGCACGAAGGATCTGAACACGGTTATATCCGCTTAAAGCGTTGGAATCGCTCTTTTCCCAGCCATCCTTTTGCAAAACAAGGACGAAAGATGCTGAATGCAGCGGCATAAGGCTTATGTCAGGCCAGAAGCTTCACGCAAAGTCGCAACGATGTGTCGGAGGAGCGACTGTGATTATTTTTATGATGCCTGTGTGTTTTGTCAGCCTGAGGCACGAGGACGATTTGGGGTTAGAATCACGTTATTGCGAACCGAAGCGACCGAAATGCGAATTGGCGGTGTGGCAATCTGTGTTTAGAAGAACAGATTGCTTCGTTCCTCGCAATGACGTTAACCCAAAAACTGTCAATAGAATTTAGAAGGGCTTATTGATTGGCGGCGGTGCCGGAGGTTCAAACTCCGTTTATTTCTACAATCCTTAGTCAGCCTTCTCAGGGCAACGGCACAAGACTAAGGACAGTTGGGGTTAGAACCACGTCATTGCGAACCGAAGCGAGCGGAATGCGAATTGGCGGTGTGGCAATCTGTGTTTACAAGAACAGATTGCTTAGTTACTCGCAAGGACGTTAACCCCAAAAACTTTCCATAGAATTCAAGGGCTTATGCGAGGGGTTACGGGATGCGCAAGGGCTAACATCCCGAACATCAAAATAAACTTAGAACGAGCATCATTCTCGCAAAGCGGGAGAGTAACTAGTAACATATTTTCGTTAGTATTATGTGTATAACTTTCTATTTAAAGCTAAAAATATTAGTAGTACCTTGTTAAAAAATCATTGATATGAATAGTAAGTATAACATTAAAATAGATCTGGAATGTATCACTTGTGGAGGTCAAGACTTCAACTATAACGAGGATAAAAGCTATGTTAAATGTAATTTATGTGACAAGGAATATCTAAATGGTTACGACGAATTGGTTGAGATGAATGAAGAGAAAATTAATGGCTCAATTCAGTCTAAGAAAAGTGAAATAGTACAAGATTTACGAGAAGATATCAATAAAATGTTTAAAGATGCTTTTAAAGGTAGCAAATTTTTAAAATTCAAATGATGGACGTAAGCCTGATAATCTCGCTACTTGCTTTAATTGGGACTGGTTATACATATATCGCCCATGACAAGAAATTGAAAAGACAGGAAGAGCACCTCAACTTGTATCAAATTAAAAAGATTAAAGATGAAGAATTAGCGGAAAGAAAGGCTTTTATACGAGCAAATCTTGTAAAAAGTAATAAGAGTAGTATTTTAAAAGTGTTCAATTCAGGGAAGTGTATTGCTAGAAATATCGATTTGGAAATTAATGCTGATGACGATGCATTTTTATACGCTAGTAATCCATTTCCATATGAATTTTTAAATCCCCAGGAATCTACTGAGATTCATTTACATGCAACCTACAAAGCACCTGGTAAATTTAGAATAAAGCTAATTTGGGATGATGATTCTAAAACCGGAAACATATATGAGCAAATGATTACTTGGTAAACTGGTTAACCATGAGGATGTATTGTGATAGTAATATTTTCAGAAAAGTTAAACTTACCTCTTCGCAGTTTAACGAAGGCCTGTTTAAGTCGTTTGAGGCTTTAAAGCATTCCTATATTTTTCTGTTTTCTGATGCCCACTTACATGATTTAGAAAAATCGGCCGAGGATTACAGGATTGAGGATTTGAGCGAAATGGAGTCATATGTGGGAAACAATTACTTATACCGGGATCCTATTAAGAAAGAATTTTGTTATTTTTTGGCGACCCCCACAGAAGCATATGAAAGCGTTGACTTCCAGGCAATGCATGAAGCTTTAGCGGACCCATATACTTATTTAAATACATTGTTTGATTTTGAAGGTGGCGAAACCTTAGCGAAGCTATTCAAGGACTATTTCGACATGCTACTCTTTAATTTTCCTCCAGATGAATTTAATGCTATGGATCCTGAGATTAAGAAACTTATTAGCCCTTTTAAGAACGTTCGAACTATAAATGACGCTTTAAAAAGTCTAAAAGATGTCGGCGTTATGTTAGATGATAAGCATATGTATAAAGAATACAAAACGTTGATTTCTAACTATATCAATAGAGAAGAGTATAGCTTTGAAAGATGGTCATTCGACTTTGATGAAAAAATGAAAGATACCAGTTTTAGTAAAACGTTTCAGGAAATGGTCGACTTGACTATCGCGGAGTCTGATAAAAACGATGAATACACTCGATTTATAAACACCTATACACATCTCGATTTTTACGGCATCACGCAAGAAAGAAGTGGCCGGAAGAAGAAGTTGAAGGCAAATTCGTATTGGGATATCCACAAAGATGCAACACACGCTTATTATGGAAGTAAAGCTGATTACTTAATATCCGACGATAATGGATTATTAACGAAGGCTTTCATTACTTATAAGCTGTTAGGCATAGACACGCAGGTTTTGTCGAAGGAGGATATTGTAGAACTAGTTCCGAGTCTCTTGGAGAGTGATGCGTTATCAACGTCCTTTGACCGTGTTGTTGATAAAGCCATTTCAACTGGAGAGTTGTTATCTGTTTCACCAAATGGAGAAACAGCATTATATGCATTACCGTTTTTGGTTTTTAATTACTTTAATCGCTTTCAAACTAACGATCATTCGGAATACTACTCTCTACAATTTTTTAAATCTGGGAATGGAGGGTTTATGTTTGCAGAGGTATTAAAGCTTATCGAAAAAATCGAGGCAATTTATGGCACTAATTCAATTACATTTATGGACGGTTTAGAAACGTTAAAGCAAGTTGAAGAGGGAAATTGTGTTGGGCAATGGGTCGGATCAAATCACGTAGTTACATTAACGTACGAAATGACTGGTTTAAATGGGTTATTGATTTGCTTGAACTTGTTGATACCTAAGCCGAAACCAGTGTGATAACCTCTCCGTTATTTAACAAATAAATTTCAAGTAAGTCTGTTATATGGTTTTCAGTTAGCATAAATTAGTTTTTGTCGCCTCTCTCACCTTCGTATCTATATTTATTTAAACGGTACGTTCTAACACAAACTAAAACATAAGTTTTTATTCCTCCGCCACCATTCTCAACTCCGGCTCCTTAATCTCATATGGTTTAACCTTTTGCTCAAACGCCTCTTTCAATACACTTTGCAACAAAGCATGAGCGTATTGTTTGCTTGAGTGTACCTGGGTTTCTAACTGGCTTAGCTGCTGTTGCAATTGCTGTATTTTGTCGACTATGCGATGTTGTTCGGCAAGTGGGGGAAGTGGAAATAACGAATGTGTTATTGTTGGCAATTTTATATTTGGTTGTCCGCCTCCGGCGTAAGAAATTTTTCTGAACTGGGCTTTTTTACTTCTCAAAAAGTAGCCAACGTAATCAGATGAATAATACTTGCTGGGAGTAATACCTATAATACTATCAGGAAAGCACATGTCATAAGCCAAAAAACCTGTGTTTCCAATAGTACCACCTACAACAGCGATTGCAATTGTTCCTTTTGGAAACATTTTACTTACTTTCAAACCGCTATCATTAAGAGTTTGTCGATGCTCATCGATTAAGCCACCGTCTTCATGTAAATCTCCAATTTGGATGAAAGGATACAATCCGTTGTAATATTTAGGGTCATTCCTCGGCCTTATAGAAAACCTTCCTCTCTGGCAATCAATAACATCTCCCAACCTGCACCAAACCCACCCCTCCGGTAATTCAAAAGGAATTTCATCTTCCGTTATCGCTGGCAGATCTTTTTCTTTTTTGAGCTTGCCTGCTTTT
>JAYVNR010000152.1:0-5182 GCA_043758305.1 Pedobacter sp.
GCTCAACGCATCTGATGCCGAGATCATCAAAGGAGCTGATGTGAAAGCAAACGCACGTGGTAGCAATGCAATAATAATTCCACAACCGAACGGCTATATTGGGTTTAAGAAATTAGATCTAACAGGTATCAAACAATTAGAACTGGCAGCAACAGCCAATGCCCGTGAAGGAAATATAGGCGGGAAAATAGAAATCCACCTTGATTCTCCAACAGGGGCACTGGTGGGTGAAACAGATATCAAGCTTGCAGTTCAGCAGGCACCCGGCGCACAGGCTATTCAGAATGCTGGTGGAGCTGGAGGTGCACCAAGGCCAGCTGGTGGAGCAGCACCTGCTACAGGTGCCCCGCCTGTAGGCGGAGCACAAGGCGCTGCCGGAACTGGAGCAAATAACGGAGCTGTAACCCCAAGGCCTGCAGGCACTATACCTCCGGCGGCGGCACCTACTGCACCAAGGCCAGCTTTTAGAGGCCCGGTGCCTGTAAAAGTTGATATTAAAGAAAGCATAGGCATGCACGATGTGTACTTTGTTTTCAAGAACGACCAGGCAAAAGCAAGCCAGCCTTTGTTTAATTTTACGAGCATAAAATTTAATGACGAGAAAAAGTAAACTTTTATAAAATCGTTTACCAAGGAGGCTATCTTAAAAGATAGCCTCTTTTTTTATGTTTTTTTATGGCTTATTAATATTCGGATTTTATA
Source organism: Pedobacter sp. (assembly GCA_043758305.1). Lineage (GTDB taxonomy): Bacteria > Bacteroidota > Bacteroidia > Sphingobacteriales > Sphingobacteriaceae > JAQSWM01. Next base: position 703 of record JAYVNR010000152.1, read on the forward strand.
TGAAAGGAAAACCGAGCTTTAAAAATGTTTCATCCTTTGGGCTTAGTATTAAATTTTTAATACTTCTTGTAATTTTTTTGATAGTTGACAATTTTTTGAATGATTTTTTATCATTGAAATAAAAATGTTACAAAAAAAAGCATTTAAATTATAATTTATATAGCTTCGATAAGCAATCAGGACAGTGCAGGATGCAACAAGATGAGTGTTGCCATATCGGCTTCTGATAGCAATAACCAATTAACCGATTTATTTTTTCTTTTAATATCCAGCCAGTAATAATTGAGCTAACCGCCTTTTAATTACACGCTTATGCAGAAAACTAATTCAAGAACCTACCAGAATCTTTTTTTATTTAATGATGGAAATATTATCGATGGGGATGATATAACTTGAAAATATTAAAACACTCACATTACCACTAACCAAATTAAAACCAATTATGAAAGTAAAATCTCTACAATTCTATTTGCGGAACAGGCAATGGCAATTCTCATTGCTTGCACTTAGTTTCGTTATGCTGAATGCCCATGCGTATGCAATAGGCAATGATGCCAGTTCAGTAAAGGGCATGTCAAAATCCGTTTACAGCCGGGTTGATGTCCATGGAAAAGTTACGGATAATTCCGGCTTGCCATTGCCAGGGGTATCTGTAAAGCTTAAAGGAACACAGGAAGGCACAGTTACTGGTGTTGATGGCACTTACCGTTTAAATACAAGCACATCCAACGGCACCCTGGTATTTTCATACCTTGGCTTTATTTCTCAGGAAAAACCATTCTCTTCTGTTTCAACTCTGAATGTTGTTTTAGTAGAAAGCGCACAGGCTTTGAACGACGTGGTTGTAACAGGCTATAATACGGAGAAGAAAAAAGATATAGTAGGTTCCGTTACTATTGTAAAAACCGAAGACCTTATAGCAACTCCGGCAGGAAGCGTTACACAGCAATTGCAGGGGCGCTCGCCTGGCGTTACAGTAAGCGGCGATGGCACCCCGGGCGGCGGCGCAAAAGTACGTATTCGCGGTTTTGGCTCGTTTGGTGGATCTGACCCGCTATATGTGGTTGATGGAGTGCCTTCTACAGGATCGATAGATAACCTTAATCCTAACGATATTGAATCTTTGCAAGTGCTTAAAGATGCGGCAGCAGCTTCAATTTATGGTGCACGTGCTGCAAATGGTGTTGTAATTATAACTACCAAACAAGGCAAGCCTGGCAGAGCTAAGATCAGCGTTGATTCTTATTATGGGATGAACTACTTCAGCAAAGACAATTTTCCTGCTATGTTAAATGCCCAGGAATATGGCGAAATGTACTGGCAATCTATGCGTGGAGCGGGATATTCTCCAGGTCAAATAGCATGGACACATCCACAATATGGATCTGGGGCAACTCCGGTAATCCCCGAGTATATTTTGGTGAAGGATAATGGTTCTCTTCGTGGGGGCACCTATTTGGAAACCTTAAAAGCTACTAACCCTTCGGCTTTCAATGCTTTGGTAGATCCGGCTAATTATGATTTTGCCAACCATCAGATTGTAAAATCTGCTAATACAGATTGGTTTGCCGAATTATTTAACCCTGCTCCACAGCAAAATCTTAATGTAAATGCATCAGGTGGATCGGATGTGGGCACATATGCTTTAACCCTGGGAGTTTTTGATCAGAAAAATACTGCTACAGAATATAGTTACTTCAGGCGCTACTCCTTGCGGGCAAATTCAAACTTCAAAGTGAAAAAGAATTTTCGGCTCGGCGAAAATGTTCAGTTTACCTATACCGGCAACCGTGGAAATGTAAATACTGCACAGGCTTGGACAATGACTGCGATGATACCTGTATATGATATTATGGGCAACCCTGCAAGTTCTGCCGCTCCCGGATTGGTAGAGGTAGGCGATACCGGCCGTAACCCGATAACAGAAGCATACCGTAACCGTGTAGATAATAATACAAACTATGGTCTTTTTGGCAATGCGTATGGCGAATTTGATATTGTTAAAGGTTTAACAGCCCGCTCCTCTTTCGGTTTAGACTATAGGAACGGTAGCACCTTTGATTTTACGCCTGTAACATTTGAACATGCAGAAAATACCACCATTAGTGGTCAGGGCCTTTCAGTTAATGGCAATATCAATAATACCTGGACCTGGAGCAACACGCTAAATTATGCTAAAACATTTGCTGAAAAGCACAGCCTAAAGCTATTATTAGGTTCTGAAGCAATTAAAACGTTTACCTCAAGCTTGAATGGAACACGTGTTAGTGCGAATAACACAACACCAGCATATCCATTAGAGTTTCAGGAAACTCCAGACTTTTTAACTTTAACCTCGGGAGTGGGAACCCAAAGCAATAGCGGAACATTTACCAGGAATACTTTGTCCTCGCTTTTCTCACGAATTGATTATTCGTATGATGGCAAGTATTTGTTCAATGCAACTGTACGCCGTGATGAGTCTTCTAAATTTGGTAAAAACAACCGTACAGGTTATTTCCCTGCTGCTGCCATAGGCTGGCGTGTTTCTGCCGAGAATTTCATGAAAGGCATTACATGGATCAGCGATTTGAAGCTTCGCGGTAGCTATGGAGTAATTGGAAATCAAAATGGATTATCAAATACCAACCAATACACTGTTTACACACAAAGCCTTGGCGAAGGCTATCCTGTAAGCGGAACCAATGCTGCCTTTACGAACAGTTACACTACCAGTAGCTTAGGCAATCCAAATGCTAGATGGGAGCGTAACATCACTACAAATGTGGGGCTTGATGGTTCATTTCTTGACAATACTATAGACTTCAGTTTTGAGTGGTATAAAAAAGAAACTGATGGGTTATTGGTAGGCAATCAGGCTCCGTTAACCGGCTTTTCTGGCACACAGCCTTCAATTAATGCTGGAAATATGGTGAACAGGGGAGTAGATATAGGCCTTACTAAACGTGGCAATATTGCTTCTAACATGAAATATGAAGTAGCATTATCTTTTACTAAATATAAAAACAACGTAACCAAGGTTTTAGACAATCCATTAGCTACTATAGCAGCAGGCGGCACGCGTTTTTCTACTGTGCCAAGCTTAACAGCGGTAGGGCACCCAATTTCACAGTTTTATGGGTATCAAATTGACGGCTTCTTTAATTCGCAAGCAGAAGTAGATGCTTATAATGCTGTTTACGACCCTAACAAACTTACTACCCCATGGATAGTGCCGGCTATTGGCCGTTGGAAAATTACGGATGTAAACGGAGATAAGGTTATAAACGATTTGGACCGTACGTTTATAGGCAGCCCACACCCGGATTTCCAGACCAGCGCAAATCTGAACCTTGGATATAAAAACCTTGATTTTACTGCATTTATCTTTTGGAACCAGGGTGGAAAGATTTTCAACTACAGCCGTTACAATACAGACTTCAACACATTCAAGTATAACCGGAGCGCACGCATGTTATATGAATCATGGACTCCCGCTCTCGGCAACAATGCTTTGCTGCCTAAATTAGATTTGCTGGATACCTACTCAAACAAATATCCAACTACATATTATGTAGAAGATGCTTCGTACGTACGCCTTAAAACCATACAATTAGGCTACACCCTATCTAAAGGCATTTTAAGCAAACTTAAAGTTGATAAAGTGCGCATGTATGTGCAGGCACAGAACCTGTTCACTAAAACAAAGTTCAGCGGCTTAGATCCGGATTCGGGCCTTTCTGGCGGAGATACAGCTATGGGCATTGTAAACAACGTTACACCAACACCAAAACAATTCTTGTTCGGGCTAAATTTTGGATTTTAATAAATAAGGTTCAATTCATAAAAAATATAAGATGAAAAATATATATAAGATAGTATTTACGCTTGCGCTTTGCGGCAGTGCGGTTTCGTGCAAGCAGGAGTTTCTGGAACAGCAGCCCATTGGAGCGTATGCTGATGCCTCATTATCAACGCCAGCCGGGGTTCGTTCTTTGCTTGTAGGTGCCTATGCCTTGCTTAATGGCGGCGGCGGCATGGTTACTGAACCTATGCAGCAATTATTCGGAAGCATACGGGGAGGAGAATCACATAAGGGCTCAACGTCCGGCGATCAGCCACAAATGCTTGAAATACAACGATATGAAGTTGGAACAGGCAATTCAAGTGCTCAGAGCCATTTCTCATTCTTTTTCAATGCCGCTTTCAGGTGCAACCAGACTTTAGATTTCCTTTCAAAAGTAAGCACTGGTATGAGCGATGCAGAACGTACACAGATCAAGGCTGAAGCCAGGTTTTTGCGTGGGCACTATTATTTTATGCTTAAGCGCCTGTTCGGCAATGTGCCGTATATTGATGAAACGGTTGCAGATGCACGAGTGCCTAATGCTGATGCCAGTGGAAATTATGTTGACATATGGCCACAGATTGCTGCTGATTTTGATTTTGCCCGTAAAAACCTGCCTGCAACACAGTCAGAAGCCGGAAGGCCGAATAAATG